>NZ_JBXWSJ010000002.1:0-223500 GCF_059613365.1 Ruegeria sp. BHSA163 | reverse complement strand
ATCCCCGTGGCCGATAACAACTTTGTCGCAGATATCGATAAAAAGACCATTCTCCACAACGCCTGGGATTTGATTGAGAACAAGCGCCAATTGCCGAGCGTTACCTATTCGCTTCAAATGCAGGTCCAGAATGTGGTTGCCCTCATCCGTGACCTTGGGAGCCTCACTGTTCATGCGTAACGTGACTGAGTTACCAAGCACATCCATTGTGTCCAACGCCTCTTCGATCAGCAATTTTGTTGTTTGCCATCCGAAAGGGATCACTTCCACAGGCAAAGGGAAGGCGCCCAGTGTTTCCACTTCTTTGCCAGCATCTGCGATTACCACCATTTGATCGCTTGCAGTGGCCACAATCTTTTCCTGCAACAAAGCCGCCCCGCCGCCCTTGATCAGGTTTAACTCGCCATCAAACTCGTCGGCACCATCGATAGTCAGATCCAACCATCCTGCTTGGTCCAGTGAAACGACTTCTATTCCGACCTCTCGCGCCAGTTGGGCTGTCGCGGTCGAAGTTGGCACACCCCGAATTTTCAGCCCTTCTTTCGACACACGCTCTCCCAGGCGTCGAACCAACCATGCGGCCGTTGATCCGGTTCCAAGCCCGACACGCATCCCGTCCTGAACGAGTTCAGCCGCGCGGTTGGCCGCAACGAATTTAGCCTGTTCAATCGGCGACATTTCACCAGTCATGGCAACTTCCCCTCAGTCTTCTGCGGGTTATATACGGAAAGCTTTCAGCAACTGCGAGAGCCAATCTTGCTTGCACCAATATTAACTGTCCAACCCAATACGCGTTTCCAATGGGAAGCGTCGCAATCAGGTCTTCGCTATGCAATCACTTCGCTTACATAGGAGACATGAAAACACGCTACCGCCTACATTACGCGCCCGACAATGCATCGCTGGTGATCCGACTGGCACTAGAAGAGATGGGCCTGCCCTTTGAAACTGTTTTGGTTGACCGCCGCAGCAACGAACAAAACAGTGAAACTTACCGAAATCTCAATCCAAATGGTTTGATCCCCGTGCTGGAAACCGAACAGGGGCCGATTTTTGAAACTGCGGCAATCTTGCTATGGCTTTCCGACAGACACGGGCAATTGGCCCCAAGCCCAGAAAGTCTGGATCGCGCGGCGTTTTTGAAATGGCTGTTCTTTGCATCAAATACATTGCACGCCGACCTACGCCTTGTTTTCTACGCCGACGCTTATATCGATCCCTCGTACGCCCAAGCATTACGTTCGGGAGTACAGCGTCGTTTGCGGCGGCATCTAAGTGTGCTGGATGCTCTTGCGAAAACTAAACCGGACTGGCTGAAAGCGGAACAACCTTCGATCTTAACCTATTACATTGCCTGCATGATGCGCTGGATGGCGCTTTATCCTTCTGGCGAGGATCGTAGCTGGCTCCAGCTATCCGACACACCCCACCTGCAGTCTATTCTGATGCAACTGGAGTCGCGTCCAGCGACACGAGCAGCTGTCGCTGCAGAGGGCTTGGGAGCCACACCTTTTACTGCGCCAAATTACGCCAATCCTCCAGAAGGGTCTGCAACCTGAAATGTTTCTTTCTGTCTTCGATATGTTCAAAGTGGGCATCGGCCCGTCATCTTCGCATACCATGGGACCGATGGTGGCAGCTGCACGGTTTTTGGAGTTGCTGCGTTCCTCACCATTCGAATTCACTGGTCTGCGCGGTTCGCTGCACGGTTCACTGGCATTTACAGGCGTGGGTCACGCGACAGACCGGGCGACAATTCTCGGGTTAGCCGGCTTTGTTCCCGATACCTACAATCACGAAAAGGCTGAAATCGCTCTTGCAAACATAGCCGAAACCCAGTCCGTGTCGCCCGAAGGACTACCCACTCTCACATTCGACCCAAAGACTGACCTGACCTTTGATTTCGACAACACCTTGCCCGGTCACGCCAACGGAATGATCCTAATGGCGACCGATGCTCAGGGCGATGTCATCTTACGGCAGGTTTATTACTCGATCGGCGGCGGTTTTGTGTTGACCGAAGAAGAGTTGGCCGAAGGCAAGGCAACGGAAGAAGGAGCCCCGGTTCCCTTCCCTTTCAAATCTGCGGTCGAAATGTTGCAGATGGCAAAAGATAGCGGCAAAAGCATAGCTCAAATGAAGCGGGACAACGAAATAGCCCGTGGATGCGCCGACGGTTTCGCGAAAGGATCGGCGCGGCTTTGGCAAGTAATGAACGATTGTATCGAAAGAGGACTGACAACCGATGGCATTCTGCCAGGCGGATTGCACGTACGCCGCCGCGCCAAGGGTATCTATGACGCTTTGCAAGGCGAACGAGGAATGAACCTGAATGCACCGCATACCATAAACGATTGGATGAGCGTTTATGCCATGGCGGTGAATGAAGAAAACGCCGCCGGGGGTCAAGTCGTCACTGCCCCGACAAACGGCGCAGCGGGCGTTTTGCCTGCGGTGATACGCTATTATCTTGATCATGTTCCGGGAGCGTCAGAAAATAAGATTGAAGATTTCCTGCTCACCGCTGCGGCCATTGGTGGTTTGGTGAAGTTCAATGCCTCGATTTCAGGCGCCGAGGCGGGCTGCCAAGCCGAGGTCGGCAGCGCTTCTGCGATGGCTGCAGCCGGCTTGTGTGCAGTTTTAGGTGGTTCTCCCGAGCAAGTGGAAAACGCGGCCGAAATCGCTCTCGAGCATCATTTAGGTATGACCTGCGATCCAGTCGCGGGTCTTGTTCAGGTACCGTGTATCGAACGCAATGGTCTCGGCGCGATAAAGGCCGTCTCTGCCGCATCACTTGCACTGCGCGGCGATGGAAAGCATTTTGTGCCGCTGGACGCAGTCATTGAGACCATGCGCCAAACCGGGCTTGACATGCACGAGAAGTACAAGGAGACCTCATTGGGTGGTCTGGCAGTCAACGTGCCTAATTGCTGACACCAACCTTAAACTTCAAAATCCGAGGAATTCCATGCAAGGACATTGTTTATGCGGCGCAGTCCGCTTCGAAGTCGATCTGCCAATACTTTCTTGCGTGAATTGCCATTGCGACAGTTGCCGACGCCAATGCGCAGCTCCGATGACCACCTATTTCGGAGTTCGGGACGGCCAGTGGAGATGGACGGGTGAGGAACCAAAGCGTTTTGCTTCGTCACCCGGAGTAGAGCGTTCGTTTTGCTCACATTGCGGCACTCCGATTTCATTTAGATCCGTCAAAATGTCGGACGTCATGCATTTGTATGTTGCCACACTCGAAAATCCCGGTCTGTTGGAACCTTCGCTCAACGTAGCAGTTGAAGAAAAACTAAGTTGGTTGGCGCTGAGCGACGAGTTACCCGGCTGTATCGGACCGGATTACACCAAGTATCAACCAATAGTTGAAAATTAATGCGCGAGGCACCTTTTCACTTACTTGGTAAGAAGTTAGCGTCTCCGTAATGACTCAAGATCGGCCCGTATTCGGCATCTTTCTGATGCTAGGTTTTTGTGTACTCGCCCCTTGGGGCGACGCCATGGCCAAGCTGTTGGCAGAGTCGACCCCTGTCGGCCTCCTTGTGTTTGTCCGCTTTGCTGCTCAGGCTGTGATATTAGTTCCATTAGTAGTGCTGACCCGTAGATCGTTCCGCATGCATGGGCGCGTGTTGCGATTGACGGTTCTTCGTACCGTTTTGCATATTCTCGGTATCGCGGCGATGTTCAGCGCCTTGCAATACCTGCCATTGGCGGATGCAATCGCCATCGCATTTGTCATGCCCTTTATATTGTTGCTGTTGGGCCGATATGTTTTGAACGAAGAGGTTGGGCCGCGCCGGTTGATCGCATGTATTGTCGGTTTCCTCGGTACATTGCTTGTCATCCAACCCAGCTTTGCCGAAGTCGGGGCTCCGGCGCTACTGCCTTTGTTTGTAGCAGTAGTCTTTGCGTTGTTCATGCTCGTGACACGACAGATTGCCAAGGACACCGACCCAATAGCTCTTCAAGCTGTCTCAGGCCTAATGGCGAGCGTCGTTCTAATGCCAATGCTTGCTATTGGTACCTTTAGTGAAATCTGGGAAATCTCCTTGATCATTCCCGACAGGGATGTTCACTGGCTTTTATTTGCAATTGGCCTACTCGGAACACTTGCCCACCTAATGATGACGTGGTCTTTGCGGTATGCGCCGTCCGCCACGCTAGCCCCCATGCAGTACTTGGAAATTCCTGTCGCAACCCTGATCGGGTGGCTGGTCTTCAATGATCTACCCAATGGAATCGCTGCAATTGGCATATTAATCACGATCGCCGCAGGGCTTTACGTCATTCTACGGGAGCGGGCCAGCGTCCAGTCTGGCCCGACAGAAACGCCTGCATAACGATATCCAGCGCGCTACGCGGGAGGATCACAAGTAGCCCAGGACCGTCGATCCGCAGCTCGACATTCGCAACCGCTTTGTTCGAAGTTCCTACCAAACCATCGGGTTCCATTACCAGTTCGTCAATCGGCCACTCCAGCCCCTTGCTGCTCCCCGTTACGCGACGCAGAGGAAACAGCGAAACGGTTTGCTCAGGTTCAATTGGCAACTCAATCTGTGGCGGAGCATGAAACACGATCTCTTTGGAACCCAACAGAACGCAGGGACGGTCTTGGCGCCTGATAAGAGAATTAAAAGTCGCCAGTTTATGATCCACTCGCTCGCCAAGAAACCCCAAACCCAAAACCAAGGGTGCCTGAATATGACGCAGTGACTTGTCAAAATCGGTGCTGTCCTGTTCGGTGATCGGAAATAGACGGTCCGGAGGGATCCGATCTCGGTGTCGTGGTTCCAGTGAGTCCAGATCGCCGATTACTGCCTCCGGCATGTGACCCGAATCGATAAGAATTGCCGCGCCGCCATCCGCGGCCACCAAGCGATCGACGCGACTCAGCGCCAAACTCAAATCTTGCGGGCCGATCTTGCCACCGCCGAATAGCGCTATTGGCTCCTCAGCGCGTACAATTGGTTTGATTTTGGCAAGATTGACCATAATTCCCGGTTTTGGACATAATGAGACCACAAAATGATAGACTCATAGGCAAAGTTAAGAGTCGATTGGTGGGCACTCCGCCCAACAATGTGACTTGGTAGTTTGTAGAGGACCTGCGTCTGATGGTACAGAACAACAAGGTGTTAACCGTTTCTTACGGTACATTCTCCTGCACATTGGAAGGTTTCGACGATTCGTTTGAGACAATGAAAGCGATTGCCGAATACTTCCGCGATCTTGCAGCGGATGACCGTTATTTCGGTTCCGAGCCCCCCCAGCCAGACGCTGAAATGTTGACCCAAATTGCACAACGCAATCGCGCCCGAAACATTGAAGCCAGCCAAAGCGACGACGGTTTGCTGCTGCGCGCAGCTGACGAAGTGCCGGGCCCAGCGTCGCCTTCGGTTGTGGCCCCCACCACTGTTTCACAACAAACGCCGTCAGCTGACGACACTGCAGAGTTTTTTGCAGATTCCGAAGCGGGTGAATCCGCCGAAGAAGACAGTATCGCAGCTAAGTTGCAGCGCATTCGCGCTGTTGTTTCGCATTCTGGTGAGACCACATCGCGATACAGTGAAGACGAAGAAGACGGCGGCGGATTCGTTTCCCCTGCACAACCTCCGGTCGATGCGATCTCTGCTGCTTTCGAGGCTGGCGCACTCAGCGCGGGCGATCTGCAGGAAAATGTTGAGGAAGAACCGACCACAGCCGAAGCGCCATCAGTCGAAGTCGCCGAAACTGACGAACTATCTATTCAAGAACCAATCTCTGAAGCGTCTGCCGAGGATTTGGCCGAGCTGATCCAAGAAATCAATGCTCCCGACGAAGTCGATGCTAAGGATGACGTACTTCTTGAAGGCGAGATTGAAGAAACCGACGTAGAAATAACTGAGACCATTGAGGTAGCTGCCGAGATTCCTGAGCAGAAAGAGCCTGAAGAAGAGGTCGAAGTTGCATCAAGTGACGTGCTGTTCACCGATCTCGAAGACGACGCAGCCTTGGAAATTGAACCCGATGAAGTTGTGACCACTCTCGAGGCTGATCAGGATACTTCTGAAGATCAGGATGAAGCTATAAGTGATGAACCTGAAGCAAATCAGAACATCCTTACTGCGGCAGATGAAGCAAGGCTGCTGGACGAAATCTCTTTGGTAGAATCCGAACTAGCAATTCGTACCGCTTACCACGAGGAAACCGGCCTGGAAGAAGACGTTTCGCGCCTTATGGACAAGGCGGACGAACGTTTTGACGATCCTTCAACCTCGGATCAGCGTGAAACTTATTCACATCTGCGGACTGCCGTGGCTGCGGCCGAGGCAGAACGCGCCAGCAAGGGTGCAGAGGGTATGGAAAAGAGCGACAAGGAATATCGCGACGATTTGGAATCGGTTGTCAGTCCGCGACGCCCTGAGGTTCAGGTAAAGAGCCCTCGTCCAGGATCTACTGTGGCTCCGCTGAAACTCGTTGCCGAACAGCGCATAGATACGGATGACCGCGATACGGGTCCTGTAACTCCCCGCCGCGTTACTTCAGATGAACTGGAGGTGGATGAAGAAGAAGGCGGATTTGCTCACTTTGCACGGGAACAAGGCGCCCAGTCGCTGCCGGATCTTCTGGAGGCGGCCGCTGCATATCTTTCGTTTATCGAGGGACAGGAACAGTTTTCGCGTCCACAATTGATGAACAAGGTGCGGTCGCTAAAGCAAGAGTCGTTCAATCGTGAGGAAAGCCTTCGTACCTTTGGACAGCTGCTGCGCGATGGAAAGATTGAAAAGGCTGGCGGCGGCCGGTTTGCTGCATCAAACGAAATTGGGTTCCGCCCGGACGACACGCGCGCCGCAGGCTAAGGCAACTCGCAAATCAATTTTATCCCTATTGGGCCAGAGCATTCTCTGGCCCATTTTCGTTTAAGATACTATTGAAAAACAATCAGATCGGTCATTTGCCGTTTTGATCTGGGTCCTCTTTGCCGACACCACGGAAAACAAACTTGAACGGCAGTGCCCACAAAATTCCCAGCACGATATATACCAGCAACTCGACCCAAATTGGCGGACGATTGAGAAGGTTTACAACAGTCACAACAGCCACGATATAAAGCGGCAAGCCGATCACAAGGATCATCAGCGACCATCTCCGTCGCGCCTTATAACTTAGGCCCGGTTTCTGATCACCGCCCATCAGTCAGCAAACGGGTCTGTCACCAAAATGGTGTCGTCCCGCTCCGGGCTGGTCGAAAGCAATGCAACTGGACATTCAATCAACTCTTCAATTCGACGGACATATTTTATCGCGTTTGCGGGTAAATCCGCCCAACTGCGCGCGCCTTCTGTGGATTCGCTCCAACCCGGCACTTCTTCGTATATCGGAGTGCAGCGTGCCTGTTGATCAGCCGCAATCGGAAGATAGTCCAGCCGCTCTCCATCCAAGTCGTATCCAGTGCAGATTTTCAATGTCTCAAAACCGTCTAACACGTCCAGTTTGGTAAGTGAGATGCCATTTACACCGCTCGTCGCACAAGTTTGGCGGACCAAACAGGCATCGAACCAACCACAACGGCGTTGACGACCGGTCGTTGTTCCGAACTCATGACCCCGTTCACCCAATCGCTGCCCATCCGAATCGTGAAGTTCCGTTGGGAAAGGTCCCTCACCCACGCGCGTTGTATAGGCCTTAACGATGCCGAGTACGAAATCAATCGAGCCCGGGCCGATTCCCACGCCCGTTGCTGCCTGACCCGCGATTACGTTGGACGAGGTAACAAACGGGTAAGTACCGAAATCGATGTCGAGCAAAGCTCCTTGCGCTCCCTCGAAAAGGATGCGTTTTCCCGCCTTGCGCTTTTCGTTCAGAACCTTCCAAACCGGTGCCGCAAATGGCAATATCTGCGGAGCAATCTCTTTTAGCTGCGCTACCAAAGCGTCGCGATCCACAGACACAATACCAAGTCCTTTTCTAAGCGGATCATGGTGTTGCAATGCCCGATCTACGCGAGCTTCCAATGTTGCTTCGTCGGCTAGGTCAGCCACCCTTACTGAACGGCGCCCTACTTTATCCTCGTAGGCAGGACCAATACCTCGGCCGGTTGTTCCAATTTTGGTGCCTTTGCTGGCCGCTTCTTCACGCGCTCGGTCTAGCTCTCCGTGGATCGGAAGGATCAAAGGGGTATTCTCGGCAATCATTAAGGAATTCGGTGTGATTTCGACTCCTTGCTCTCGGATCGTGCCAATTTCCTTCATCAGATGCCATGGATCCAGCACGACACCATTGCCGATGACGCTCAACTTTCCGCCGCGCACAACACCCGATGGCAGCGCATGCAGTTTGTAAACTTCACCGTCGATGACCAGAGTATGCCCGGCGTTGTGTCCACCTTGGAAGCGAGCGATCACGTCAGCCCGTTCGCTGAGCCAATCCACGATCTTGCCTTTTCCTTCGTCACCCCATTGGGCGCCGACAACAACCACATTGGCCATATCCGGTCCTTTTGCGCTGAGATATCAAACCCGGCTGATATAACGAGGCTCGCGCAGCAGGGAAACCGATTTTTCGCCGCAGTTGACGAGTTTTAGATCTCACTCGCCATTCAACTGAACGGGTTGGCCATGCGGCGTACTAAGGTAGGCGTCTTCCCAGGCGACTCGCAGTTCAACAACTTCGTTGGAGCTGGCGGCACCCTGCTCTTCAAGCAAAGCCTCAAGAGTTTCCAACCAAGCAAAAAAATAGTCATTGCCGCCATTCAATTCACGATCCAAACCATGTCGTTTTAGTGTTTGCGAAAAACGCACCGCCCAGTCAGGCCAATCAAACTGTCCAGCTTCGTTCAACGCAACTGTCACTGCAAACAGCTGTGCATGCCATGGCTCAGCAAAGGCTGGTTCCGGGGCAGAGTGCGACATGCATCCGCTCATGCGGGTTCCAAATAACTTTGCCAAAGGTCCAATACTACTTCATCTTTCGGATGCTCCGGATCCGCCCAAAGTTCAGCAGCGGGGAAGGCAACCGCGTAGAGTGGCTCTGGAGCATCCCCCAATCGATGCGCGCTGGAATCAGGCAACACATGAGTTCCATGGACCATCAGTATTCTTCCTTTTGCCCCGGCAGCATAGGCAGGCAAACGGGTATGGCCGCCATCAACCAACCTATTAGCGGCAGGCCGCGTTGTAAGGACTGCCTGCCCTACATCAAAAGCAAATGGTATATCTGAGGGTCTATCTGCGGGGCCGCCACTTGCCAGTACTTTTGCAACAGCTTCGGCTTTCAATTTCCGGTCTGCCAGCGGGTGTTCCCCAGCCTCTTCGACATTTTTTAGATCATTCTCTGTTAAAACTCCGCTTTCGACCAAGAGATCTGCAAGCGCTGAAATCCACTTTTCATAATAAGAAAACCGGGTGTAATCCTTTGGTGACAGTTTTTCTCTGGCGTGGCGCGATATGTCGATATTCCATTGCCCCAACGATCCAGCGGCAAGGGTTACCGCCAAAGCCCGCGCATGCCAGTCATGTTGAAAAACAGGGGCATCCACAGCTTCTGGGGTCACCGCGCCATCGCCAAAACGACCACCCATGTCATGCACTCTTGTCATGACGGCACCCTTGGCATTCCGGTACCTATCATACTGTCCCGAGTTACAAGCGCAGCAAGCTCCTCTTCGTTCAAACTTTCGCTTCCTTCCGGGCGAATTGGCAAAACGAGATATCGTATTTCGGCGGTTGAGTCCCACACGCGCACCGCCGTTTCTACGGGTAAGGTTACACCGAATTCGGAGAGCACTTTACGAGGTTCTCGGACCGCCCTTGCACGATAGGCGTCGGATTTGTACCAGCCCGGTGGTATGCCCAACAGAGGCCAAGGGTAGCAACTACATAACGTGCAGACGACCATGTTATGCTGTTCCGGAGTGTTTTCCGCCACTACGATGTGCTCGCCCTGGCGCCCATGGTACCCTAATTCTGCCACCACAGAGGTCGCATCTTCCAGTAATGCCTGCTTGAATTCAGGATCAGTCCAAGCTTTTGCAATCACGTGCGCACCGTTCTGCGGCCCTATCTTGTTCTGATAGGTGTCGATGATTTCATCCAGCGCCGCGGGGTCGATCAAACCTTTGCGGATCAAAACAGTCTCGAGCGCCCTTACACGAAGCGCAGGTTCGGGCGGTAAAAGGGCGTGCGGGTGATCGTGATCATCATGAGGCATGGCCGAAACATGCGCGAGTCCCTGCTACGCTGTCCAGCCCCTTTGCTGTGATCTGACCCATTACGCAATTGGAGGCCAACTCATCACTTGCCCCCGACTGCAAACTTGCATAAGTACCACGCGATACACGTCACGCCGCACAGGAAGACCATGGAAAACGTCGTTCTCATCATCCACCTCCTCTTGGCCCTTGGCCTGATTGCTGTTGTCTTGATGCAGCGGTCCGAAGGCGGTGGCCTTGGCATGGGCGGCGGCGGTGGCGGTGCCATGACCGGTCGCGCTGCTGCAACCGCGTTGGGCAAGTTGACCTGGATACTTGCTGCGTGTTTCATTGTTACGTCAATCACGCTTACCATTCTCGCGGCCCAGAAAAGTTCGGGCAGCTCGGTGATTGATCGTCTTGGCGTACCCGCATCGGCTCCGACCGAAGAAAGCACACCGGCGGTTCCGTTGGCCGATGACTTGCTGCCTCCTGCGCAAGGCGATAACGCACCGCTGATCCCACAGGCCGACTAAGCCACAAAACCTAGAAACCTAAAGAAGAACAGCAACAGCATCTTGCGGTTCTCTTGCGCTTTTGACGCGAATCCTTTATATGTGAAGTCCCGTGGTGCTGCGGTTTTTTAAACCGCCGGGCAGCTAATAATGACGTCTCACGGGAGCAGCCGAAAAAACATGGCGCGTTTTATTTTCATCACTGGTGGTGTGGTTTCATCTTTGGGTAAAGGACTTGCTTCGGCGGCGCTTGGAGCCTTGTTGCAGGCGCGGGGATATTCTGTCCGATTGCGAAAACTCGACCCTTACCTCAACGTTGATCCCGGAACCATGTCCCCATTTGAACATGGCGAAGTTTTCGTGACCGACGATGGTGCCGAAACCGATCTGGATCTTGGGCACTATGAGCGTTTTACCGGGGTCGCCGCTCGCAAGACCGACTCGGTTAGTTCCGGACGGATATACTCAAACGTGCTCGAAAAAGAACGTCGAGGCGACTACCTTGGAAAGACGATTCAGGTGATCCCTCACGTTACCAATGAGATAAAGGACTTCATCGCCATCGGCGAGGACGAAGTGGATTTCATGCTGTGTGAAATCGGCGGTACGGTAGGCGATATCGAAGGCCTGCCCTTTTTCGAAGCAATCCGGCAGTTCAGCCAGGACAAACCACGTGGTCAGTGTATTTTCATGCATCTTACCCTGCTGCCCTACATCAAAGCTTCGGGCGAATTAAAAACCAAGCCCACTCAACACTCTGTTAAGGAATTACGCTCGATCGGTCTGGCGCCCGATATTCTGGTCTGCAGGTCCGAAGGCCCGATTCCGACTAAAGAACGCGAGAAACTGGCACTGTTCTGTAATGTGCGCCCTGATTCAGTGATCGCCGCACAGGATTTGTCTACGATATACGACGCACCGCTTGCCTATCACCGAGAGGGTTTGGATCAAGCCGTTCTGGACGCTTTCCAAATCAGCCCAGCCCCCAAACCCGATTTAGCAAAATGGGAAGACGTCAGTGACCGTATCCACAATGCCGAAGGCGAAGTGAAGGTCGCCATCGTTGGCAAATACACTCAGCTCGAAGACGCCTATAAGTCGATTGCCGAGGCGCTTACACACGGAGGCATGGCAAACCGGGTCAAGGTAAAGGTTGAATGGGTGGATGCCGAAATTTTTGACACCGAGGATGCCGCGCCGCATCTTGAAGGATTCCACGCTATTCTTGTTCCCGGAGGGTTTGGTGAGCGCGGTACAGAGGGCAAAATTAAAGCAGCACAATATGCGCGCGAGCATAAAGTGCCCTACCTTGGTATATGTCTGGGTATGCAGATGGCTGTCATCGAGGCAGCCCGGAACGCCGCCGGTATTTCCGAGGCCGGGTCCGAGGAGTTCGACCACGAAGCCGGGAAAAGGCGTTTTGAACCAGTTGTTTATCACCTAAAGGAATGGGTGCAAGGTAATCACAAAGTCGAGCGCAAAGTAGGCGACGACAAAGGGGGCACCATGAGACTTGGCGCCTACGACGCGGTCCTCAGCGAAGGTTCCAAGGTGGCCGAAGTTTACGGAAGCACTGCAATTGAAGAACGTCACCGCCACCGCTACGAGGTGGACATAAAATATCGTGACAAGCTGGAACAAGCGGGTTTGAACTTCTCAGGTATGTCACCGGACGGTCGCTTGCCAGAAATCGTTGAGTGGTCGGATCACCCGTGGTTTATCGGCGTGCAATATCACCCAGAGTTAAAGTCAAAGCCCTTCGATCCTCATCCATTGTTCAGGGACTTCGTGCGAGCTGCGAAAGACACATCCAGGCTGGTATGATCTCTATTTTTTAGTTCACCCTAATGTGACGGCTTGGGCACGCACTTCTGTGCGATACGTCAAATACATGGTTAGAGGTTTCCGCTGCATTCTTCAGGAGGTCGGTTATGAACAAACAGATTACGCATGCAGAAACATTTACTTCGCTGCACGAAAAGGGGAATCCAGTCATCCTGTATAACATTTGGGATGCAGGAAGCGCTACTGCTGTACGGGACGCAGGCGCCAAAGCCTTGGCAACAGGCAGCGCCCCTGTCGCAATGGCGCAAGGTTTTTCGGATGGGCAAAAAATCCCTTTGGACATGGCTCTGGACAACGCAGGCCGGATAGTCGACGCGGTCGACATACCAGTTACGATGGACTTTGAAGGCGCTTATGCCGAAAAGCCATTGGGTATCCTAGCAAATGTCCAACGCGCACTTGAAACAGGGGTCGTTGGTTTCAACTTTGAAGACCAAATCGTGGGCACCAAGGATTTATACGACATTGAAACCCAGTCAGCGCGCGTTGCCGCAATGCGCGAGGGATGTGACGCGGCAGGGATTCCCGCATTCATAAACGCGCGCACTGACATTTTCCTTGAAGCGCACCCCGACACCCATGACGAGGTTATGCTGGAAGACGCTATGGCACGAGCTCAGGCATATGCCGATGCAGGAGCCAGCGGGTTTTTCGCTCCGGGTCTGAGGGATGAAAGGCTTATCGCTCGCCTGTGTGATTCCACGGAGCTACCGGTAAACATCATTGCCCTGCCTGGTACCCCTGATACTCCCAAATTGGCGGAATTGGGTGTAGCGCGGATTAGTTACGGCCCTGTGCCCTATCGCGAAATGTTAGTGTGGCTTCAAGACAAAGCGCGTTCTGCATTTCAATCATAATAGGGGATTGCTTTTAAGTTCATTCATCCTCAACCTGCTGAAAATTTGCGGGAGGATACCTTTTGGCCAAAGGATATTGGGTTGCCCATGTCGATGTTGACGATATGGAATCATATAAGAAGTACATTGCTGCAAACGCTGCGCCTTTTGCCGAATACGGCGCAAAATTCTTGGTTAGGGGCGGCGAACAAACTTTAATGGAAGGCACTACGCGCAACCGCACGGTTGTGATAGAATTCCCCAGCTACGAAAGCGCCTTGGCCTGCTACAATAGCGTCGGATACCAAAGCGCAAAAGCTTTGCGTGATCCAGTGTCTACTGGTGATCTAGTTATAATCCGAGGCTATGACGTGTAGCAAACACTTGGCGGAACACAAAATATGGGATAACCTGACCCTATGTTGAAAAAGTTCTTTCAGGCTTTTCGCCCGCCAGAGCACTCACATCTGCCGGACCCTGACGCTGAACTGGCATTAGGCGCGTTGATGGTGCGCGTCGCGCAAGCTGACCGTGACTATAAGCTTGAAGAAATCAGCCTTATTGACCGCATTTTGGCTCGCCTTTACCAACATAACGCCATCGAAGCTGCCAAGGTTCGCGCGACGTGTGAAAAGCTTCACGCCGCTGCGCCCGAAACCGACACATTCGGTAAGTTGATCCGCGAGATGACGGGGGAAAAGGAACGCTTGGCCGCACTGGATGCCTTGTGGGAGATTGTGTTGGCCGACGGCGACACCGACGAGGGCGAGGTCAAGATTGTAGAAGAAGCCCGTATTGCAATGGGGTTGAGTTTCAACGACAGCAAGGCCGCGCGTGAAAGGGTGCAATCGCGGTTGGAAGCAAGTTAAACCGGATCTATATCTCGCCCATGTTCAGTGATTTTCTATCTCGGCTTACTCAGCCAAAACCTGATCCGCTGGTCGACGATGACGCTCGTCTGGCCCTGACGGCTCTTTTGGTGCGCATCGCACGCTCTGATAATGATTATGCCGACACCGAAATGGCGCGTATTGATCGCATATCGGCCGAGCGATTTGGTCTATCTCCGTTCGAGGCCGCCGCATTGCGTTCGCAGGCGGAAGATCTTGAGGCCGAAGCGCCTGACACGGTTCGTTTCACTCGCGCGATAAAAGAAGCAGTGGCTTACAGCGACCGCCTCGGCGTAGTTCAAGCCATGTGGTCTGTTGTGCTGGCAGATGGACAGCGCACCGGCGAAGAGGATTCGCTGCTGCGTTTGGTGGTTAGTCTGCTGGGCGTTAGCGACGTTGACTCTGCTCTAGCCAGGCAAAAGGCGGCCAAGTCGTGATCGCGATGCTGGGCATGTACGACATGCCCGCCACGAAAGACGCAAATGACCGTTTCTGGAAGCTGATCCAAGGTCATCTTGGTTTCGGCCCGCAATATCTGACCCGGGACCGCGACTTTTGGGATGTTTGGCTGGACCCGGAATTACTGTTTGCCCAAACTTGCGGAATGCCATACCGGACGCGCCTGCATGAACAGGTAAAGCTTGTGGGCACACCAGACTATGCGCTACCGCATTGTCCACGGGGTCATTATTACTCGGTTCTGGTTGCCCGTACAAAAGACGGCCGGGAAATGAGAGAACTTGTTTCGGGTACATTTGCGTATAACGAAGGGCTTTCACAATCAGGCTGGGCCGCGCCTATTACCTATCTCTTGGATCAAAACCTAAAACCAGAGAAACTGCTGGAAACAGGAGCGCACGCTCTTTCAGCTCAGGCTGTGGTCGAAGGTCGTGCAGATTTCGCGTCTTTGGACGCACTGACATGGGCGCTGCTGACCGAACACTCAAACCTGGGGCAAACCCTGCGGGAAGTTGCAATAACGCCTCCTACCCCCGCGTTACCCTACATCACGGCCATCGGGCAGGACGCGGCATGCGTCGCGACGGCAGTAAGTGCAGCCATCAACGACCTTGCTGCATCCGATCGGCGGCTTCTGCACCTGAAGCGGCTGACACAAGTAACGCCCGCAGAGTATTTGGCCGTTCCCAACCCGCCCAAACCAAAGACGTTGATGGCGCGAAACTGACAATTTTGAGCAAAACGTTTGGTCAATTTGGTGGTTTACGCGGTACATATTCTTATTTGCGCATTGCATTGGCTCGTTTTTTCGGCCCTAGTACCGCATCAACACAAACCACTCCGAGATTGCCAGTGACAGAAACCGACCCCGTTATCCAGATCAGAAACCTCCACAAAAGCTTTGGACATCTCGAAGTCCTCAAGGGCGTAGATATCACAGCTCATCGGGGCGACGTAGTTTCTTTGATCGGATCTTCGGGCTCAGGCAAATCCACGCTGTTGCGATGCTGCAATCTGCTGGAGGACAGTCAGGAAGGTGAAATTCTTTTCAAGGGCGAACCAGTGCGATGGAGCGGTAGCGGCAACAATCGCCGACCAGCAGACCCCAAACAAGTTCTGCGAATTCGCACAAATCTGTCGATGGTGTTCCAACAGTTCAACCTTTGGGCTCACATGACCATCCTTCAAAACGTTATGGAAGCACCAGTTACCGTTCTGGGTCGCGACAAGTCGGAAGTTGAAACCAGCGCGCGAAAGTACTTGGAGAAAGTGGGCATCGGTGACAAATGCGACGTATATCCAGCGCAATTGTCCGGCGGACAACAGCAGCGCGCGGCAATTGCAAGGGGGCTTTGCATGGAGCCCGAAGCATTGTTGTTTGACGAACCGACTTCTGCTTTGGACCCAGAACTTGAACAGGAAGTCATCAAAGTAATCAAGGATCTGGCTGCTGAAGGGCGCACGATGCTGATCGTGACCCATGATATGCAGATGGCTGCTGACATTTCTAGCCATGTGGTGTTCCTCCACCAAGGCAAAATCGAAGAGGAAGGACCTCCCAAAAACATCTTTACGAACCCCGAATCCGAACGGCTTCAGGGTTTTCTCTCCGCCACCAAGGCGGCATAACTTCAGGACAGAACCAAATAGGGGAGTAACAAATGAAAAACCTGATTCTGACCACTGCGGCGCTTGCGCTGACTGCCGGTATGTCCATGGCAGATACTGTGCGCATGGGTACCGAAGGCGCGTATCCTCCGTACAACTTCATCAATGACGCGGGCGAAATCGACGGTTTCGAACGTGAGTTGGGCGACGAGTTGTGCAAACGTGCCGAGCTAGAATGCGAGTGGGTAAAGAATGATTGGGACTCGATTATTCCAAACCTGGTTTCGGGAAACTACGACACGATCATCGCTGGCATGTCCATCACTGATGAGCGCGATGAAGTCATCGACTTCACCCAGAACTATATCCCACCAGCTGCTTCCGCTTACGTAGCTGCATCCGACGCGGCCGATCTGGAGGGCGGCGTGATTGCAGCCCAGACTGCAACGATTCAGGCAGGCCATGTCGCAGAAGGTGGCGCAACTCTTGTTGAGTTCGCAACGCCTGAAGAAACAATTGCCGCAGTTCGCAACGGCGAAGCTGACGCCGTGTTCGCCGATAAAGACTACCTGGTTCCGATCGTCGAAGAATCCGGTGGAGACCTGATTTTTGTTGGGGATGACGTTCCATTGGGTGGTGGCGTCGGAATGGGGCTTCGCGAATCCGACGGAGAATTGCGTGGCAAGTTTGACACCGCGATCGACTCGATGAAAGCTGATGGCACGCTAAACACCATGATCAAAAAATGGTTCGGCGAAAACGCTGTCGTTTATGACTGATACTTAACAACCGGCCTGTGCCCGGTTCGGGCACAGGCCATTGTACAATTCGAAGTGCCCAGTTTTTATACCCGCCTGCAGAGGCTTGTGAATGTTTTCCTATTGCACTGATCCCGATACGCTCGGCACACTCCGCTGGTTTTCGTGTTACCTGACAACAGGCGTTCATTGGTCGTTTTATGTATCCTTTTTAAAGGTGCTGCTCTTGCTCGCGGTGACTGCACCGGTGGCGCTTAGCTTTGGTTTCGTCGGCGCAATGGCTGCCCGCTCACATTTTCCACCGCTCAGTTGGCTTGGAAAAGGCTACATCGCGATTGTACGTGGTGTCCCGGACATCGCTTTTTTCCTCTTTTTTGTTATTGCCTTGGATCAGGGTTTTGAATGGATACGCCACAAGGTTCTTTGCCCTGATTGGACCGATTCGGTTCGGCAGGGAAACGATTTCCTTGTATGTCAGGCCGCGAAATTGCCCTTGGGCACAGCCCCTGAATGGGTTCACGAAACTTATGGCTTCTTCCTGGCTGTCATCACGTTTTCCATTGTTTTCGGCGCTTTTGCCGCCAACGTCTTGTTCGGCGGTATGCGTGCCGTGCCGCACGCCCAATTGGAAACAGCTGAAGCGTATGGGATGACGCGACGCCAAACCTTTTGGCGTATTCTCGTGCCACAGATGTGGGTTTATGCCCTGCCCGGCCTGTCAAACTTATGGATGGTTTTGATTAAGGCTACGCCCTTGCTGTTCCTTCTGGGCATCGAGGACATCGTCTATTGGGCGAGGGAGCTGGGAGGAACGAAAACGTCGAAATTTACGCAATACCCCCACGGCGACTGGCGCATGTGGTACTTTTTGTTTCTCCTGATTTTTTACCTTGGGATGACCCGTGTATCAGAACTCGGCCTGGAAAAGCTTATGCGTCGTCTGTCGCACGGTCAGGCCACATCTGGCGGTGAGCTTTTGCGCAAGGAGACCACCGCATGAGCTGTTTGCAAACCATTCAGGATTACGGCCTCCGTTCGATCGGTATCGGAGAACGCCTGCTGCCAAAAACCGATTTCACACTGTGTGAACAATTTACGCTGATCGGTTCCGGGATGATCTGGAATGTGTACTTCGGGCTCATGGCACTGGCGACAGGATTTTTTTTGGCGACGGCACTGGCCGTGGGCAAGGCTTCGCAAAACAAGTGGCTGCGCAAGCCGTCTGAGTGGTTCATATTCCTGTTCAGGGGTTCGCCACTGTTTATCCAGTTCTTTTTTGCATATTTCTTTTTTCTGTCTTTGAAGAAAACATATCCTCTTTTCGATGCGTTTACTTCAGCTTGGCTGGGCGCACTGATCGTGTTGTTTCTGAACACAGCGGCCTATTCAGGTGAAATTTTTTACGGCGCGCTGCGCTCAATCCCCAAAGGTGATATCGAGGCAGCGGACGCATATGGAATGTCCGGATGGTCACGGTTTCGAAGGGTCGTCTGGCCAACCATGCTGCGACTTGCCTGGCCCGCATATACAAATGAAGCGATTTTTCTGTTTCACGCGACGACTTTGGTGTTTTTCTCGGCATTCCCAGCGTGGCAACAGCGCGGAGACGCGTTGTATTACGCCAGCTATTTTGCGGATAAGACATTCAATCCTTTCATCCCTTACCCAATCCTGGCGTTTTACTTTATCTTGATGACGTTAGTCGTTATCTGGTGCTTTGGATTAGTGAACAAACGCCTGAACCGACATCTGCCAGCTGCCAAAAAAGCAAAGATGCGCCTTCGGCTAAATCTTGCGCGCTGAACATACTTTGCAAGCGATCTTTATTGCCATGTGGCCGGATCAAGGTGAAACAACTGCGACAGCTGAGCATACACCTCGGGCACGGACTTCTTTAAGGCCAATGGTCGCTCAAAGAAAACCTCTACCGAAACTGCAAAGAACTCCTCGTGGCCTTCGGCACCATAAGGGTCGATAACAGTGGATGAACCTTTCTCAACTGCTTGAACATGCGCTTTGTACGCGGTCAAAAATACCCGCTCCCACTCGGCAAAACTTTGTCCTTTGGCGAGCACCGGAACTCCATTAGTGCCACCGGAAAGATCATCGATTTGGTGGGCGAATTCGTGAAATACGACGTTGTGCCCATCGTGGTCGTTCAGCGCACCCTGCTCGCTGTGAGCCCATGACAGGATCACTGGTCCGCGATCCCAACTTTCTCCGGTTCTGACGATCTCCTTTTCTGTTACGACATATCCTGAATGTCTTCGTTGGCGCGATTTAAAGGCATTTGGATAAATAAGAACCGTCGTTAGATTGTCGTACCATAGGTCACTGTTAACAATTAGCAGGCAGGCTTGCGCTGCGATCGAAAGCTGCATGTCTTCGGTAACTTCCAGCCCATCGCAGCCGTAAAAATCGACTTGTTCCAGAAACAGGTTCACTTTGCCGTCCAATTTGGCACGTAGATCTGATGGTAGCTTTCGGACTATAGGCACATGAGCTTGGATAATCGCCTGATCGCGATCAGAAAGCGGTGTCGACAGCAGCCGCGACCTGATTTGCGATCTGGACCAATACCGATAGCTCGAGAAAGCCCCGATAAGCATTAATATGACAAGAACAACGTACATGCACAAACCATAGACCGAGCTAGACTGAGAGGAAATTCATTTAGTCAGGTCCATTCAGTTACCGTATCCAAAATTTGATCAAATTCCGTGACATCCCTCGTCGGCTCCTTTAAACCAGTCAAAAGAAGTCCGACGGAGGTTTCTATGGACCTGAGCAGCCTGCACACTTTCCGCGTGGCGGCTTGTGACCTGAACGGTCAGATGCGCGGTAAGCGTGTTCCCCCATCTTATGCGCCCAAATTGGAAAAGGGCGTGGTGCGTATGCCGTTTTCAGCCCTTAATGTCGACCTTTGGGGAGCCGACATAGATGGAAGCCCGCTGGTATTCGAAAGCGGGGATGCCGATGGTGTATTGCTGCCCACGGACCGTGGGCCGGTGCCGATGCCCTGGCTCGATACGCCGACAGCGCTTATCCCGATGGGATTGTATGACGACAATGGAACTCCATTTTCCGGCGACCCGCGACACGCCCTGGCGAGTATCCTGTCTCGTTATGCAAAGCGAGGTTGGTCGGTTATCGCTGCGACGGAGTTAGAGTTTACCCTACTTGACGCTTCGGGCTCTCAACCAAAGCCTCCACTGAACCCGGTGACAGGACGTCGCCTCAGTGACGAAGCCGTTCTATCCATAGCGCAGATGGATGCCTTCGACTCCTTTTTCACCGATCTATACGATGGATGTGCGGCGATGGGCATCCCGGCGCAAACCGCTATCTCAGAGAGTGGAATTGGCCAATTCGAGATCAACCTGAGCCATCAGGATGCATTGCGCTGTGCAGATGATACGTGGCTTTTCAAAGCCTTGACACGTGGTCTTGCACGGAAACACGGGTTTACCGCTACGTTCATGGCAAAACCGTACGCTGACGACGCAGGCAATGGTATGCATGTCCATTTCTCGGTCACCGACGGGAGCGGGCGCAATGTTTTCGATAATGGAGGACCTGACGGTACTGAAATCCTACGTGCGGCTGTGGCGGGGTGTCTCTCGGCAATGCCTGGAAGCACGCTGATTTTTGCACCTCACGGAAATTCATATACTCGGCTTGTCCCAGGTGCACATGCACCGACCGGGGCCAGCTGGGCTTATGAAAACCGAACAGCGGCGATCCGCATACCGGGCGGAGCCCCTGCGGCGAGACGGATAGAACATCGTGTCGCGGGTGGCGATATAAACCCTTACCTGATGTTAACCGCTGTGCTGGGTGCAGCCTTAGTTGGTATCGAGGATGATCTTCGTCCCCCTCCCCCGATCAAAGGCAACGCCTATGAACTGGACGGCGTTCCACAATTGGCAGGTGATTGGAAATCCTCCATCGCCGCGTTCGAAACCGATCCGATCATCACCCGTATCTTTTCCAAGGAACTGGTGCGCAATTTGGCAATGACCAAACGACAGGAAATAGCCCGCTTTTCGGACCGGCCTTCGGACGAGCACTGGCTCAGCTATCTTGAAGCCGTATGATCCCCTTGCCCGACCAATGGGAGTCGGTTAGAATAAATTTGATCAAATTTGGTGACCCATGAAAATTGGCATTCTGGTAACAGGCCACCCCCCGGACGAACTCTACGACCAATTCGGCGAATATGATGGAATGTTCCGCGCCTTGCTGGACGGCAATAACTTTGAGTTTGCAACCTACAACGTAGTCGACAACCAATTTCCAAAATCAGCAGAACAGGCAGATGGCTGGATCATCACTGGTTCGCGGCACGGTGCATACGAAGATCACCCTTGGATTCCGCCATTGGAGAATTTGATCCGTGAAATCCGCGACATGGGCAAGCCTTTGATTGGCGTTTGTTTTGGTCATCAAATCATAGCTCAGGCTTTAGGTGGTAAAGTTGAAAAATTTAACGGAGGCTGGTCCGTTGGACGAACGGAATACGACCACGACGGACAAACCGTAACACTAAATGCGTGGCATCAGGATCAGGTGGTAGAACTTCCCAGCGGTGCGCGTGCGACCGGTGCCAATGAGTTCTGCAAATACGCGATGGTCGCTTACGGTGACACTATCTGGACGGTTCAAGCACACCCGGAATATGGCGATGACTTTATCCAGGGTTTAATAGAAACCCGCGGCAAGGGCCTCGTCCCTGATGAATTGATGATAGCCGCTGCAAATCGAGCAGGCGGGCCAGATGATAACGCGAAAATCGGACAACATATGGCCTCGTTCCTGAAGAAAGTGAGGGCCTGATGGCCGATTGGACAGACCAGCTGCCGCAGGCAGCCCGCAATTATCTGGATGGCAAACGTCTGGATGAAGTCGAATGCATCATTTCCGACCTTCCCGGCATCGCAAGAGGTAAAGCCGTTCCTGCGACAAAATTCGCGCGGCAATCCTATTTTTATCTGCCCGATAGCATTTTTTATCAGACTATAACCGGCGACTGGGGCGAAGCCGCAGGAGAAGATGGGTTCATCGAGCGGGACATGATCCTGAAACCTGATTTTTCCACCGCTTCTGCCGCTCCTTGGACGGGCGACTGGACATTGCAAGTTATCCATGACGCTTATGACCGCGAAGGAGAGGCAATCCCATACAGCCCCCGCAATGTCCTAAAGCGGGTCGTGCAACTGTATCGCGACAAGGGTTGGAACCCTATCGTAGCGCCCGAGATGGAGTTCTTTCTTGTGGCCCGAAATGTCGACCCTGCGCAGGGTATCGAACCAATGATGGGCCGTTCGGGGCGACCTGCTGCGGCACGTCAGGCGTATTCGATGACCGCCGTTGATGAATTTGGCCCCGTAATCGACGATATTTATGATTTTGCCGAACATCAGGGGTTCGAAATAGATGGCATCACACAAGAGGGCGGCGCTGGTCAGTTGGAAATCAACCTGCGCCACGGCGATCCGGTAAAGCTGGCAGACGAAGTTTTTTACTTCAAACGCCTGATCCGCGAAGCAGCACTGCGCCACAATTGTTTTGCCACCTTTATGGCCAAACCAATCGAAGATGAGCCGGGTTCGGCGATGCATATTCATCATTCGATTACAGACGTTGATACCGGCCAGAACATTTTCTCGGGACCACAGGGGGGCGAAACAGATGCCTTCTATAACTTTATCGCAGGCCTTCAAAACCACCTGCCCGCAGGTCTCGCAGTCATGGCACCTTATGTTAATTCATATCGCCGATACGTTAAGGATCACGCCGCGCCCATCAATCTGGAATGGGCTCGAGATAATCGTACTACAGGAATTCGTATCCCGCTTTCCGGCCCCGAAGCGCGACGGATTGAGAACCGCATCGCCGGAATGGACTGCAACCCATATCTGGGCATCGCCGTATCGCTGGCCTGCGGCTACTTAGGTCTGGTCAATCAGGAACGTCCGCGCAAGCAGTTCTATGGCGATGCTTACGAAGGTGAAGGTGACATCCCCCAAGTCATGGGTAATGCGCTGGACCTTTTTGACGGGGCCGAAGCGTTGCACGAGGTTTTAGGCCCTGAATTCGCGCGGGTTTATGGGATCGTCAAGCGTTCGGAATACGAAGAGTTCCTGCAGGTTATCTCTCCTTGGGAACGAGAGCACCTGTTGTTGAATGTATAACCATGTCCTCCCTGAACCTTCTTTATTCGAATGATCGCAAGGCTGAGTTTCCGCCCAGTTGGTATTCGGCAACAGCCAACCAGATCCAACGTTTTCCTGCGCTAAAAGGCGACACCACCGCGGATGTCTGCGTCATTGGCGGCGGGTACACTGGACTGTCAGCCGCGCTTCACTTGGCCGAGGCCGGATATGACGTAGTTCTTCTGGAGGCTCATCGTGTTGGCTTTGGCGCATCTGGCCGCAACGGTGGTCAATTGGGAAGCGCTCAGCGGATGGATCAGGAAGACCTGGAAAATCTAGTCGGGGAATCGGACGCTGCAAAGCTCTGGCACCTGGCGGAAGATGCCAAAGAACTAGTCAAATCACTGATAAAAAAACACAAAATTGACTGTGATCTCAAACCTGGCATTGCGGCGCTGGGATTTAGCGATTCAGAACGTCGTGACCTGCACGACCATGCTGCGCACCTGTCCGGGAAATACGGTTACGACCAGATCGAGTTGCTGGATGCGGATGCCGGGCATGCACTGTGTCCCTCACCAACATACAAAGGCGGCTATTTGGATATGGGCGCCGCGCATCTTCATCCACTGAACTATGCCCTCGGACTCGCGCAAGCTGCTGCCAGAGCCGGCGCACGGATTCATGAAGAAACCGAGGTGCAGAATATCAGTGAAGGCAGTCGCGTAGTTGTCCAATCTGAAACTGGGCAGATTAAGGCGGATAACGTAATCCTCGCGTGCAATGGGTATCTCGGAAATCTGAACCATCGGGTCGCATCACGTGTAATGCCGATCAACAACTTCATCGCCGCCACAGAGCCTTTGGGTGCCGACACTCAAAAAGTTCTAATGCGTGATGTAGCAGTTGCGGACACAAAATTCGTGGTGAATTATTTCCGGCTTAGCGCTGACGGGCGTTTGCTGTTTGGCGGCGGCGAAAGCTATGGTTATCGGTTTCCAAACGACATCGCAGGCAAGGTTCGCAAACCAATGACTGAGATATTTCCCCATCTTCATGACGTTCGTATCGAATATGCCTGGGGCGGGACATTGGCTATTACGATGCGACGCATGCCTTATTTGACGCGGCTGGCCGACAATATCTTGTCCGCGTCCGGATATTCCGGTCACGGCGTCGGCACAGCGACCCATGCTGGGCAATTGATGGCATTGGCAATCCAGGGTCAGGCTGAAGGTTTCGACACATTGGCCCGTGTGCCAACGCTCCCTTTTCCTGGCGGTCCCGCGCTACGCAGCCCTTTGCTGGTACTTGCCATGACTTGGTACGCGATGCGCGACCGGTTGGGGGTTTGAGCCAATCAAATGCTACATTTAGGTGAAATTTCGCCGAGTGGGTGAATGAGGTCTTGGCTTGAGACCCGTCTGGCTTTATCTTTTCCAAAGGTAGAATTTGGGAATTCCTAATATGACGCTTCCTCCAAACGTCCATGACGCCGAACCCATCCCAGCCACAGCCCGAGACGCAATCGACGCATTGATGCAGTCTGGTGACCTTTTCCGTTACACAGCGCCACAAGATGCTCCGGTGGCGCTGTTGGAGGCAGAGTTTGCTGAACTGTTGGGTACAAAGTACGCGCTGGCAGTTTCTTCTTGCTCGGCTGCTTTGTTTCTGTCCCTAAAGGCGTTGAACCTGCCGCGTGATGCGCGGGTTTTGATCCCTGGCTTTACATTTGCCGCCGTACCCTCATCAGTCGTCCACGCCGACTGTATTCCTGTTTTGTGCGAAGTTGGCGCAAACTACCGTGTAGATATGGCGGATTTCGCCGCCAAACTAGACGATGTTCAAGCTGTCATCATCAGCCATATGCGCGGCCATACCTCGGATATGGATGCCATTATGGAATTGTGCGACGAACGCAATATTCCAGTAATCGAAGACGCCGCGCATTCGCTGGGGACTACATGGCACGGTCGAAACATCGGGACAATCGGTAGAATCGGCTGTTTTTCGTTTCAGTCCTACAAGATGATAAATGCCGGTGAAGGCGGCATCATGATCACCGATGACTCAGAACTGATAGCGCGTGCAGTCATAATGTCCGGCGCCTACGAGCATAATTGGAAAAAGCACAAAGGACCGCACGGCGAAAACTCTCATGAGCTTGAGCATGCCTTTGCAAACTGGCAGAATCATTTACCGCTGTACAACTTGCGAATGAGCAACCTGAGCGCGGCTGTGATCCGGCCACAGATGCCCGAACTTGCCCGTCGGGTACGGGATGGTTTGGCCAATCACGACTATGTCGCTCACCGCCTGAATGGTTCGCCTTACATTGATGTGCCGGCTCCGCTCGCGCCAGAACAACGCGCGCCGGATTCCATCCAATTCAATCTGGTCGGTATGGAAGAGGCCGACATTCGTGCCTTTGCTGCTGCGGCGGAAGGTCGAGGCGTCAAGGTTCAGGTTTTCGGCCTAAGCGAAGACAATGCCCGCGCGTTTTGGAATTGGAAATTCCTGCCGGAACAAGTGGACTTGCCTCAAACACGGGAAATGCTGATGAAAGCCTGTGACGTTCGTCTTCCTGTGCGCCTAACTCGTGACGAGTTGGATTTAATAGCCGATATTTTGTTGGCATCAGTGGCCGAGGTGACTGGTCCAGTGCCAGTTTATGGTACCTGAGCCTTATTGCGCGGTCACAGCAAACAAATCGACAGACAAGAACATAGCGTCGATCCCTTGAGGGGTTGGCGCTATGCGCGAAAGGATGCCTGCTACGGCCAATCCAGTTTCTGTTTGCACCAATAGGGGCGCGCCTGAATCACCCATCATCACAGGACAAATGGCTCTTAGCACGTCTTTGGTCAGCGGACGATGAACACATTCAGGAGTTCGACTTAGAACATGAGGGCGAAGCCCGGGATAGCCTGCGACGAAAGTCGGCTGTGCTTCCGGCTTTACCAACGGCAGGTATCCCACCTTCTGCCCGATTGGATCTTGTAACGTCAACACGGCCCAATCCCGGTTGGCGCGATTATCAAAGGCTCCGTCCTGACCTTGATCTGGAGCAAGCCGATAATCTTCAACAAATGAAAATTCCGAATACTCCCCGCGCTGATAGCCAGCGGCGAAGCGCATACTGGCCGGAGGAATCCATCGCTTACGCGCGCCGTTGTACAGGCAATGTGCTGCAGTTAGGACGTGGCGTTCAGATACAAGAACACCCGTACAATGGGATCGTTGGCTCTGGCTGGCGAAATTTACCCGTCCAATGGCACGCCATGGCGCTGTCGAAGCATCCAATATCTCACGGGCGCGTATATCTTCGCACCCTGCTTGCGCGTTAGCGCCAAGAGTACACACAGGTTCCCAAACCGTGGAATATGTACCCTGAGCTAACGCTGGCCCTGAAAAAAGCGACGCCGCAATTAGGGCAAGCAGACGCACTTCGTGAACTCAGCTAAGCTTGGACAGTTTTTGCTGCAATTCGGCCAGTTGCTTTTTAATGTCATCCAGGTCTTCCTTCGGTTGAGCCTCTGAAGAGTCTTCGTCACCCGGACCTGACCAACCTCCCGACAAGCCTCCTGTCATCGCTTTCAAAAAGGCCTGCTGCTGCGCTTGCATTGCCTCGAAACCCGGCATTTGGGACATTGGATTCATTGCGTTCATATTTTCCATCATCTTGGCCTGACTTTCACGCAACATTTCAAACGAGCTCTGTAAAAACTGCGGCATCATACCCCCACCTGGCAGCATGTAGCTGCGCACCAAGTCGTTTAGTACGTTAACCGGCAGAACATTTTCGCCGCGGCTTTCATGTTCCGCAATGATTTGTAGAAGGTACTGCCGCGTCAGGTCGTCACCAGTTTTCAGATCGATGATCTGAACCTCGCGTCCGTCGCGGATAAAGCCAGCAATGTCTTCGAGTGTGACATAATCGCTGGTCTCGGTGTTATACAGCCGCCGACTGGCATACCGTTTGATCAACAGCGGATTTTCTTGTTCTGACACCGTTTACCCTCCCCAAGGATGATGCATTGCAGCACAGATTATGCGAGTGCAGAACAAAAAGAAAGGGCAGGTCAAAGGACCTGCCCAGCACGATTGCACCGAATGGGAGGGATGGGTGCGGATCGCGTACTTACCTTACTTGGCAGCAGTTGCTTTTTTGGCAGCAGCTGTGACCTCGTTTGTTGCTTTCTTGACAGCAGCGGTTGCGTCTTCTGCTGCGTTCTTGCCAGCGGCCATCAGAAGCTCGACGGTTTCGGTCTGCACTTTTTTCGCGATTTCGGCGAAGGCAGCCATGTTCTCAGCCGCCACTTCGGCCGATGCGCTGGCAAAATCTGTTGCAGCTTTGGCGTAGTCAGCAGGCTCAGCCTTTGCTTTGGATACTTCGGTCAGCTTGGCCAGCGTTTCCTTGGTCCACTTGTTCGAAATCTCTGCCGACTTTTCAGCCGCGTCCAGAGCAACACCCGACAGCTTTTCGTTCAACGAAGCGGTCGATTTGAATGCGTCTTCCAGAGCGCCGGTGTCCACCGGAAATGCGCCCATCATGTCTTTCATGACTGCGGTAAAGTCTTGGGTCTTTGCCATTGTCTCAATCCTCTTAGCCGGTCCGGGCCCACCCCGGTTTTCATCAGCTTGAGGACAATATGTATGCCGCATCGCAGCATTTCAAGTATTTTTTGCTGCGATGCAGAAAATATTAAAATATTGAAATAAATTCAGCGGCTTGCCTTGACCAAAACATAAGTTCCAGGCGCGGGTCCTAAAGAAGGATGTTCCGAATCACCTGCTTCACGGGCTGGCACTTGTTTTCCGGATCGCTTTTTTAACCAGGCTTCCCACAACGGCCACCAGGATCCTTCATGAAAGTCGGCTTCTTTCAACCAGGTTTCAGCGTCGGCCTTCATATCCGGATTGATATAGTGACCATATTTCTTCTTACTGGGTGGGTTCACGATCCCTGCGATATGACCGGATTCTGAGACGACAAAGGTCTTGGACCGGGACCCCATTTGTTGAACTCCGCGATAGCAATCTTTCCATGCGGCGATGTGATCGGTTTCGCATGTAATCGCCATTAACGGCACATCTACATCCTTGATGTGCAGTTTATGACCCAGCATCTTGAATCCATCGCTGACGAAATCATTGCTTTGGCACAAGCCCCGCAGATATTGCATCGCCATGCGCCCGGGAAGGTTAGCGCCGTCACCATTCCAAAATAGCAGATCGAAGGCAGGTGGCGTCTCGCCCATCATGTAGCTGCGGATCGCGGGGGTATAGATTAGATCCGTGGAACGCAAAAAAGACATGGTGCGCCCGATGATCCAAGCCTTTAGGATGCCGTCCCGATTAACCTGTTCTTCAATGCCATTCACAAAATCGTTTTGCAGAAACGGGGTGAATTCCCCCTGCTCGCCAAAATCTGTCAATGTAGTGAAGAAAGTGGCGGACTTAATCGATTTGTCACCACGCTTTTTCATAAGAGAAAGGGTCAGGCTGAGCGTCGTTCCGGCAATGCAGTACCCAACGGCATTGATCTGTTTCACGTTGCAGATCTTCTTGACCTCGGAAATCGCGGTTAGATAGCCCTCTTCAATATAGTCTTCCAACCCAATGTCAGCGTGTGAGCTGTCTGCATTTACCCAGCTGACAACAAATATTGTATAGCCCTGTTCAGTCACCCATTTGATCAGGCTGTTTTGCGCCTTTAAATCCAGAATGTAGAACTTGTTGATCCAAGGTGGGAACAAAACAATCGGCGTCTCGTGTACCATTTCGGTTGCCGGTTTGTACTGAATCAATTCCATCATTTGATTGCGGAAAACCACGTCACCCGGTGTCGTAGCTATGTTTCCACCAACCTGAAAGGCGGTTTCATCCGCGAGTTTAACCACCAGTTCTCCATCATTCGCTTCTAAGTCCGAGACCAAGTTTTCCAGACCTTTGATCAAGGATTGCCCTTCTGTTTCGACCGCCCTTTCCAGCGCGTCAGGGTTGGTCGCCAGAAAATTCGTGGGCGCCATCATGTCGATTATCTGTTGGGAAAAGTACCTCAAGCGCTGAAGATCCTTTTGATCAAGGTCATCCACCGAAGCGACTGCTTGCTCAATCGCTTGGGCATTGGTTTGGTACTGCTGACGAATAAAGCGAAAATAGGGGTTGGTTTCCCACATTGGATTGGAAAACCGCCGATCTTTTGGGGCATTGTCGTCGTCTTCAACTTCACCAGTTGTCAAAGCTTGCTGCGCCTCAGCAAAATTCAATACTGATTTTCCCCAAAACTCTATCTGTTGTTCCAACAACTTGGCGGGGTTCTGCCATGCATCTGCCCAATATGCAGTTGCTGCCTTTGCAAAAAGCTCTTGATTCGGGCCGTCCAAAGCAGAGGTGTGACCTTTTTTTCCAGCCATCACTTCGACCAGCCGCTTAGACAAAGCCTCGACCTTTTCCAAATTTTCTTTAAGTCGATCAATATGTTCTTCGGTCATTTCAGGCGTTTGGCCATCGCTAGTTGTCATTTTAACAATTCCCCCCTAACTTTGCTGCCATGCAGAATAACGTCGTCCTCGTTGTAGGGCAAAGCGACGAATGGCCCGAATTTTCAGGCTGACACCCAGGAGGCCCGTCTTATGCGCTACATGATGACATATGACATGATGGAAACCATTCGTAACACCAATCAATGGCTTGGTGCTACGGCCAGCGCGATTGCCTCGTACCCTCAGTTTTCGATGGTTCCAAATCCGGCTTTCAACTGGATGGCGGCGTGGGGTGAGGTTACTGAAAGAACATTTCAGCGCATGGTCGCAAAACCGGACTGGGGGATCCGTACCTTTACATGCGAGGACGGAAAAGACCATTTGGTAGAAGCGACCACAGTACTTGAACGTCCTTTTGGAGATCTCGTCCATTTTCGAGTCAATGGCCGAGAGGAACAACCACGCAAGGTTTTGCTGGTTGCCCCAATGTCCGGTCACTACGCCACCCTTTTGCGCTCGACGGTCAAAAGTTTGCTGGTCGATTGCGAGGTCTACATCACAGACTGGCATAATGCGCGGGACATTCCTGTGTCCGAAGGCAAGTTCGATGTAGAAGACTACACCCTCTATCTTGTCGATTTTATGAAAGAGCTCGGGCCGGAAACACACGTTGTTGCGGTCTGTCAGCCTGCCCCCCTAGCACTCGCGGCCACAGCCTATCTGGCGGAATTGGATCCACAGGCTCAACCCAGCACACTGACCCTGATCGGTGGGCCGGTCGATCCTGACGCGACCCCAACAGAAGTAACCGATTTCGGACGGCGCGTAACCATGGGGCAACTTGAAGAGACAATGATCCAGAGGGTCGGCTTCAAGTACAAGGGTGTTGGACGGATGGTCTATCCAGGCCTGTTGCAGCTTGCTTCATTCATGTCAATGAATGCCGAACGTCATAGCAAGGCGTTTTCCAATCAAATTCATAGGGTTATTCGAGGTGAGGCTTCGGATCAGGACGCGCATAACCGGTTCTACGACGAATACCTAGCCGTAATGGATATGACCGCCGAATTTTACCTGTCCACTGTCGAGCGTATCTTTAAAGAACGTGAAATTGCCCAAAACGAATTTGTCGTTGACGGTCACAAGGTCGACATTGGCAAAATCACCGATGTTGCGGTCAAAACTGTCGAGGGTGCGAATGACGACATCTCGGCCCCAGGACAATGTATCGCAGCATTAGAATTGTGTTCTGGTCTTCCCCAAAACAAAAAAGCCAGCCACGTCGAGCCGGGCGCAGGACATTACGGTATATTCGCGGGTCGCAGCTGGCGTGACAACATCCGCCCACTGGTCATCGAATTCATGAATGAAAACAGCCGCAAACCTAAGCGTCGCGCCGCAAACAAGAACAAGGTTGCATAATAGTCATGAGCCGGTCTTCGGCTTGTGATGTCGCTTTTTCTTGCTCATGTGGCACAATGCGCGGTCACATAACCGCACAAGGTGTCGCATCAGGAACCCACGCAGAGTGCTTCTGTCATGATTGCCGGGCCGCGCAACTGTATTTTGGGCAACCCGACCCGGCGCCGGGGCCTGTCGAAGTTTTGCAAACAACACCCGAAGACGTGATCTTTGACACAGGGTCGGAACAGTTGGCCTTAATGAAGCTCAGCCACAATGGTATGCTCCGTTGGTACGCAAAATGCTGCAACGCACCCCTCGCCACAACAGCACGAACGCCAAAATTTCCGTTTGTGGGTTTCATCGTAAAGCGAATGGCAAACTCTGATGCATTAGGGCCAGTATTGACCAGGGGATTTGTCCCCGGCCCCGAAGGAAAGCAATCGCACAAAGGTCTGCATCATGCGGTTTTGCGCTTGGTAACCCGCGTCGTTAGGTCCCGATTGACCGGCCGTTGGAAGAAAACCCCGTTCTTCGATGTTGAATCCAATATTCCGGTTGTTGTGCCGATCGTTCTTAGCCAAGAGCAACGTGTTGGCCTCTACGATTAGTTTACTTAGATGGCCGCTACAGGCGGAACCAAAAATAGTGCTAAACCACAGCATGCAAATGGCCCGAAGCCTTGCGGCATCGGTTTAACAACGACTTTACGTTTTGGTTTTCAATATTGGGTGTTGGTCCTTGGTTCGATCGGCATGCGAAACTTTAAGGCAATGGCAATCCGCGAAATGCAGGGAAATCTGAGTATCTGGCCTGCCGTTGTTCGAGACTGTCATCAGGCAAAGCACCCGGACGGAGCAGACAACCGCGCGGCGCAATATAGCTGTCGATACGACGCAGCGGATTAGGTCGCCATACAAGGTTAAAGGCGCAGAGTTTTGGGAAAAACCAGATTTCAGAATATGTCAAATGGTCGTGTATCCACCACGCCAGATCACGCCAATCGCGCCCCTGCTGAAAACGGTCCGCGAACCACGGCACAACAATTGAAGCGCCAGCAATCCGCGCGTCCCCCTCGCCGCGATCCCATATATGACATTCCAGCGGATTGTCATTTCGGGCACAATTGAGGCGGTTTTCATTTCCGAACTGATTGAGTGAGGGCGACCGATACCCTGATCGAACAGCGATACGTCCGAACGTTTCCTCAAGCGGATCCAGAAGGGTTTCACACAGAGCTTTGCCCGTTTCGATGGCGAGGTCTGGATTTTCAGGAATATTCTGCAATTCGTGAAAGTTACCGATCTCGGAATACAGAAAATCCCGCATGAAAAAATGGCGGGACAATCGAACGCGGCCCAGCGTCTCTAAACTCCACATGCTGCCGGGTTTTCTCATGAACGCGCCTTCAGGTTATTCCCAATCCTGCAAGCCAATCCAAAATGCCCGCAACGGTAGCGTTTGTCTGACCAGGAGACATCAAAGCACCTGCAACAACGTGAGATAAAGGATCGTCCTCAGGCCCCATTTGTACCACATTGATTGTTGCAGGTGATCCCCATACTGCGGCAACTTTTTGCGTCAGGTCGGGACGAACGACCTGATCGTCGGTAGAAAACCAGAATAATGCCGGGACCTGTGCTTTTGCGAAGTCCAGAGCGTAGACTGCATCAACCAAGACGGACATAGGCACCACAGCTTCCCACGGATAAGTAAGAGTCCAATATTTCTCTTTCGCAGAATTTGTCGATGAAGCACTCCGTTCCTGCCCCATCAAAAACGGCAACCAGTTTCTGGCCCACGGTAAAGTTGGAATCCAAGCTCCAACCGTGTTCACGCCATAATTCGGTGAAACCATAACCATGGCGGCCACATCTCTGCTTAATTCCGGGTTCACTGAAACGGCCGAGGCAAGTGTTCCGCCAGTCGAGGTCGAAACTAAAATTACCTTGTCTCCAACAGCTCGGGCGGCAGCCAGCCCCTCGGCCATATCTTGCATCCAGCCTGAAGCCGTAGCTTCACCCATCGCACGACCGCTACGACCGTGGCCGCGCAAACGCGTGTACACCAGATTTGCGCCAAGGGCGTCTGCAACCATATCCGGTACCGGGCGAATTTCTTCAGAAGTAGCCGAGAAACCGTGAACGTAAAGAACAGAAAACGGAGTTCGTTGTTCTTTGAAACCAGGCTGCCAGATCACCCGCTTTTCGACACCCGGCACTATGTCGTCGAAAGCTGATTCAATGCTCTCAAAGTAAACTTGAACGCCTTCGCCAAATTTACGTGGATCGAAGCTGGGGTTCAGGTCTACTTGTTCGCGCGGTCCAAAAAAGTAGATTACCGCACTCAAGCAAAATAGGGCCAGCAAAGACCGTCCTATAACCCTCACGCATCAATCCTCATCACGTCTTCCACGGCCTGTTCTATCAAGGCAAGACAGCGCATGTTCGAAAACCGATGATCTGCGTCCTTGACTAAGAGCAGCCGCATATCAGGTCCGGTTGCATGCTCCAACAGTCGGACTGCGGTCTCAATTGACACTGCTGTATCTTCGGTGCCTTGCAAAAATCGAACTGGGTACGTCAGATCAAGTGGTTCGCGCAAAATCAGATGCTGACGACCGTCTTCGATCATCCGCTTGGTAATAATGTAGGGTTCCATGTAGTCCGACGGCAATTCAACATGGCCAACGGTTTCCAACGCGGCTTTTTGCTCATCTGAGAAACTCGCCCAATAACCATCCTCGGTAAAATCCGGTGCGGCTGCAATTGTCACCATTCCAGAAATTCGATCAGGTAACACGCGCGCCAAAAGCAGGGCCTGCCATCCGCCCATCGAGGATCCCACTACTATAAGCGGGCCATCCGTCAGAGACCTCATGGCCGCGATTGTATCCTCGTGCCAGTCCCCAATACATCCGTCCGTAAATGCCCCGGAACTCTCTCCGTGACCTGAATAATCGAAACGCAAAAACGGATACCCCCGCGATTTGGCCCAAGCCTCAAGATGCACCGCTTTGGTGCCTTCCATGTCCGATTTGAGGCCCCCAAGGAAAACAATGGTTGGCCCTGTCCCTTCACTTTTGTGATAAGCCAATCGCCTTCCTTGCGCCGTCTGCAGAAATTCCGTAGCTGCCATAAAATCCTCTTTGTGTTTTCCGCATCATGCACGCCCTACCCCTAAGTGCAATTGCCGGGATCCGCGACCTGTACCCAAATACATCCCGAGGAGTGATTGGTGTATTGGTCCGATTGCGATAGCGGGTCGGGGTACTATCGGCATCTTCCCTTGACATGCGCTTGTGCGCCTGCCAAATCAGCCGAACATTCATAACCCGCAACCGGGCGTTCAGTGGGCGCCAAACCGACGAGGAGAGCCAGCCATGGCCTTGGACTCACAGTCAGTCTCCCTAACTTTTCCTGATGGCAACTCACGATCCTATGACGCTGGGGTTACCCCTGCGCAAGTCGCTGCCGATATCTCCACCTCTCTTGCAAAGAAAGCCATTTCGGCAACGGTGAACGGAAAGCACTGGGATTTGCAATGGCCTATTAATTCAGATGCTCAGATCGCCATCCACACCATGAAGGATGAGGAGCAGGCCAATGAGCTGGTTCGTCACGACTTGGCTCACATTATGGCCCGTGCCGTTCAGGAAATTTGGCCCGACACCAAAGTAACCATCGGTCCGGTCATCGAGAACGGCTGGTACTATGACTTTGACCGCGCGGATCCGTTTACACCAGAAGATCTGGGTCTGATCGAGAAAAAGATGAAGGAAATCATCAACAAACGCGACCCCGTGACCACAGAAGTCTGGGATCGTCAGCGTGCGGTGAATTTCTACACTCAGAATAACGAGCCTTATAAGGTCGAACTGATCGAGGCCATTCCCGGGGATGAACCGCTGCGCATGTACTGGCATGGCGACTGGCAAGACCTGTGTCGCGGCCCTCACCTTCAGCACACAGGTCAAGTTCCGGGCGACGCGTTCAAGCTGATGTCTATTGCCGGCGCCTACTGGCGCGGTGACAGTGACCGCGCGATGCTACAGCGAATCTACGGCGTAGCCTTTACCGGTAAGGAAAAGCTCAAGGCCCATCTGCACATGTTGGAAGAGGCCGCCAAACGCGATCACCGCAAGCTAGGTCGCGAGATGGACCTTTATCACATGCAGGAAGAAGCGCCGGGTCAGGTGTTTTGGCACCCTAACGGTTGGAAAATCTATACCACTCTGCAGGACTATATGCGCCGGATGCAGGAACGTGATGGCTATGTCGAGGTGAACACCCCGCAGGTTGTCGACCGCAAACTTTGGGAAGCTTCGGGCCATTGGGATAAGTACCAAGAGCATATGTTCATTGTTGAGGTCGACGAAGAACATGCACGCGAAAAGGCTATCAACGCGCTCAAGCCCATGAATTGCCCCTGCCATGTTCAGGTATTCAATCAAGGTTTAAAATCATATCGCGACCTGCCGCTCAGAATGGCGGAATTTGGGTCGTGCGCGCGGTACGAACCGTCGGGCGCGTTACACGGGATTATGCGTGTGCGTGGGTTCACGCAGGATGATGGTCATATCTTCTGCGCAGAAGATCAGATTGAACCCGAAACCGCGAAATTCATCTCGTTCCTATCAAAGGTCTACGCCGATCTCGGCTTCCACGATTGGAACATCAAACTTTCAACGCGGCCTGAAAAGCGCATTGGCAGCGATGAAAGTTGGGACTTTCTTGAAAAAGCCCTTGGAGATGCCTGCAGGGCTGCCGGGTACGATTTTGAAATACTCGAAGGTGAAGGAGCATTCTATGGACCAAAGCTTGAGTTCACCTTGACCGATGCAATCGGGAGAACCTGGCAATGCGGCACCCTACAGGTCGACTCGAACCTGCCAGAACGCCTCGATGCGACTTTCATTGGCGCGGATGGATCCAAGCACCGTCCGTACATGCTGCATCGTGCGTGTCTGGGATCGTTCGAGCGTTTCATCGGTATTTTGATCGAAGAGCATGCTGGCAAGCTTCCGTTTTGGTTGGCTCCTCGACAAGTTGTCGTTGCCTCAATCACATCCGAAGCGGATGACTACGTGTTAGAGGTGGTCAACACTCTCAAAGTCGCAGGCGTCCGCGCCGAGGCCGATATCCGCAACGAAAAGATCAACTACAAAGTTCGCGAACATTCGGTCGGCAAAGTTCCTGTCATTCTGGCGGTCGGTCATCGCGAGGTGGATGATCGCACCGTAAGCGTCCGGCGGTTGGGCGAAAAACAAACGCATGTGCAACCGCTTGACACTGTAACAAATGAGTTGTCGCAAGCCGCGACGCCGCCCGACCTGTTGTAACAATCGGCTGGAAATAGGCTAATATTCCGACCCCAATTTGGGGTCGGATTGAAACATTTTCTATTTTTAAATTAAAAAACAATGTGTTAACCTGCGATAATACATGACGATCTTTGACGGGGTTGTGAGACACGGGCTCGTGAATTCACCTGACACGCCTAAGCCACTACTTTTGTCATGTCACAAGCAGACATACGCAGTCATCAAAAGGATTACACGAGATGTCGAACACCGCAAAAACCCTGGTTATCGCAAGTGCCGTAGCAGCAGCCGTTTCAGGCGCTGCAACAACCGCATCCGCTCAAGCCAAAGAAAAGTGCTATGGCGTTTCGCTGGCCGGACAAAACGATTGCGCCGCAGGCCCCGGCACGACTTGTGCGGGCACATCGACCGTTGATTATCAAGGTAACGCCTGGACTCTGGTCGATGCAGGAACCTGTGCAGATATCGAACTGCCGGACAACCGTAAGGGTTCTCTTGAGCCGCTGGATCGCGACCTGCCGGCATAAAGTCGACTAAGCGAATTGTCGGGGGCGGGCAGCGTCGTCCGCCCCCTTCTTCGTGATCAAGGGAATTGCTTATGTTAGATGATGCGCTCAGGTCAAACCGTTTGCCCGCCGCGCCTGGTGTTGGCTACAAACCGCAACATTTCTCGCAAATCCTTGAAAACGCACAGCCCGTGGCTTGGCTGGAAATACACGCCGAAAACTATATGGGGGATGGTGGCAGGCCGTTGGCGCAGCTGCGGCATTTATCAAAGCAGTTTCCCATTTCCGTGCACGGTGTTGGCCTATCAATCGGTGGAGAAACCCCATTGGATTTGGACCACCTAGCCAGATTGAAGCATCTGGTGGGTTGGCTAAACCCAGCCAGCTTTTCCGAGCACCTAGCGTGGTCAACCCATAACAGTCATTTTCTAAACGACCTTCTGCCCCTGCCTTACACTGGCGCGACCCTTACAAGGGTCTGCGAACACATTGAGCAGGTTCAGGAAACAGTCGGACGCCAAATGTTGCTAGAGAACCCGTCCAGCTATCTGGCATTTGAAGAAAGCACTTGGTCCGAGCCTGACTTTTTACGTGAAATCGTATCCCGGACCGGATGCGGGATGCTTTTAGACGTGAACAACGTTTTCGTATCGGCCACCAATCTGGATTTTTCACCACAAGAATATATCGACGCTTATCCATTGGATAAAGTTGGCGAAATCCACCTTGGCGGCCATGACGAAGACAAAGACGACCACGGTCATCCTCTTTTGATCGATAGCCATGGGCGAGAGGTTGCCAATCCTGTTTGGAAGTTGCTTGACTACGTTTTGGAAAAATCTGGTCCGAAACCGGTTTTGGTAGAGTGGGACACTGACATTCCAGACTGGCCTATCCTACAAGCGGAAGCGGACCGAGCGCTTGCGGCCCTAGAACGGGTTCCGGCATGAGTGTTTCGCAAACAGCATTCAGCGCGGCCATCTTGGATGCCACCCATCCCGTACCCGAGGGTTTGATCGACGCAAAGGCTCAACCGGCGGGAGGCCGTTTCAGTGTTTATCGTAATAACGTGGCAGTGTCGCTTACCGAGGCAATGCAACAAGCTTTTCCTGTCGTCACCAAACTGCTTGGCAAACAGAATATGGACGGCCTAGCGGGAATATTCTTGCGGCAACACCCGCCCTCCTCACCTTTGATGATGTTCTACGGCGAGGAGTTTCCGGAGTTTCTGGGTGGAATGGCGCAATTATCTCATCTGGGTTACCTGCCAGATGTTGCGCGTCTAGAGTTGGCCATGCGACGTGCCTACCATGCCGCTGACAGCACGGCCATTGACCCCCAATCGCTTGCCATTCCACCAGAAGACCTGATGCAAGCGAGGTTGACACTGGCACCAGCTATTCAGGTTCTGTCATCAGATTGGCCGATCTATTCGATTTGGCGGTACAATACGCAACCAAATGCAGCCAAGCCAGAGTCCCAAGCGCAAGATATTCTGGTTACACGACCTGAGTTCGACCCCCTACCGGGCCTTCTATCTGAAGGAGGCGTGATTTGGATTGACCTAATCCAGAACGGGACGTCAATCGGCGAAGCATTCGAAATCACCGTGACCGAAACCCCTGAATTTGACCTCGGAAGCACTCTGGCGCTGCTTTTGCAGGGCGGCGCAATAACATCAGTGAATATTGAAAGGCCCGGGACATGAATGCTCTGATCTCAAGCTACAACAACTCAATGGAAAAGGTAGACTTGGCCTCTGGTTGGTTGACGCCGACCTTGGCGAGGCTGGTCTTTATTTCCGTTCTGTTGGTTTATTATTGGAACTCGGCCATGTTGAAGATTGACGGATCAATCTTCTCTCCGTCTGCTGGCGCGTTCGGTCAGATTTTCCCCAAGGCCGCCGAGGCCGTACTGTATGATGTCACCCAAATGACCTTTTTTCAGAGGATAGTGATTTTTTTCGGCACGGTAGCTGAGTTTGTCTTACCGGCGCTTCTGTTGGTTGGTCTGCTTACTCGGCTGGCTGCCCTTGGCATGATCGGGTTTGTTTGGGTCCAAACATTGGTCGACGTTAACGGACACGGCGTGAAGCTTGGCGGATTGTTCGACAATGCCGTGACACTGATGGATCAAAGAGTGATGTGGACCTTCTTGTTCCTTGTGATTGCGATCAACGGCGCAGGTCCTATTTCGCTGGATCGAGTCCTACGCCTTAAATAATTTAGAAATGCGCCTTGGGCTCGTCCGGTTTTCCTGCGGCCAGCCCAAGGAGCCCTGCTACACCAGCAAAAGCTATGGGGAACATAGTAAAAACGCCAAATCCAAAGGCGTAGTACATGCCCGCTGCGGAAATCAGCAACAACATCCCAGCTAGCAGTGCCCTTGCGTGCGCCATGGCCCCACCTGCGATGGCAAGTAAAGGTGCCAGGATGGAGGCAGTTTGCACCAATTGCGGGTTTTCAACCTGCTCGGCGATTCCTTCTATCTCGCCAAACTGGTCAATGAATTCGACAAACCCATAACTAAAAAACCCGACGATCATACCGACAAGCCCAGCTATTACGCCCAAAACCATAGTGGCGTTACGCATCTACTACTCTCCAAAGTTGTCGGACCTACATATGCAACCGCTTATGTAACGCCAAGACCCTTGCGTGTTTCTTCTGTCCATCCAAGGAACAGATTGCCATCTGACTCGATCAGTGGGCGTTTCATCAGAGTCGGGTATTCCTGCAACAACACCTCTATCGGCTGCTGACGAGCTTTTTCATCCAGCTCACGCCAGGTAGTTGATCGCGTATTGAGCAAAGCTTTGCCGAAATTTTTGAGGGCCTTTTGCATCACTTCGTCCGGAACGCCTTGAGCGCGAACGTCTACAAATTCAATTTTTGAAATAACTTTCAAGGCCTTGCGGCAAGTATCGCAAGTTTTCAGACCGTATAGGCGCATTTTTTGGAAGTTCCCGTGGTAGTTAAAAATTGGGCAATAATATCATCTTAACCCAGTTATTCTTGATTTTTTACATTACCGTGCAATGTTGAAAAAGACGAAACACGCAATTCGGGCCGTCTCGTTTGGGCGAAACAGTGATGCGTTGCGGTAGCGTCAACCACTACCCCGTCAATTTAGGGGAAAACGTGAAGGTAAAAGGAGACACGGGAAATGCCAACTGGCACCGTGAAGTGGTTTAATACAACCAAAGGCTATGGGTTTATCGCCCCCGATGAAGGCGGCAAAGACGTGTTTGTTCATATCTCAGCCGTTGAACGCTCCGGTTTGACCGGGCTCGCAGACAATCAAAAAGTCGCGTATGAGTTGCAGGACGGACGCGACGGACGCCAAATGGCGGCTGATTTGAAGCCATTATGACTGCATTTCCGCCTTTGGCGGAGAATTTTTGAGCAAGGTTAGCGGCCCCGATTTGGCCGTTAACCGTCTTACCCGGGTTCAACCGCGTGCAGGCTCTTCGATTTTATGAGCGAGCCAATCTTCTCCCATTGCCACGATGCAGGATGTGCCATTTGCATAAGTGATAACCATTGTCCAAGCACCTGACCTGCTCGTCCAAACTTCCATTACCTGCTCGGGACTGCGGACGCCTGTTGCAACCCTGTGCGACCCGAATTGGCGGGTCAACTTGTCATGCATACGGCTAGTAGGCTCACAGATAATTTCCGCAATTGGTGATTTCGCTTGAGCATGGTCCCCAAGCATCATCGCAAGGAGTAAGCACGTGAAAACTTTGTATGTCCTCATAAACCTAATGTAACAGGTTCATGACAAAACGTATAGACAAATGATATGCGAAATCAGCTCTCTCGAATCACATCTTCGAACTCTCGCCATTCTCGCGCAGTCATTCCAGAGTTTTCCCGAGTAACCTCTTCACCTGACAGCATCCGGCGCAAACATGAAACCATCTGTGCGGATAGATTCACCGCCCCGAGACGGTAGTCTTCAAAGGCGCGGTAAGCAAAAGGAACCCAATCCGCCACTATTTTGCACATGGTTTCAGCATAAATCCGAATCTCGTACTGAGCATGCGGATCTGCGCGAAGGCGAAGAAAATGGAACAGGTTGTGCAGATCCACTTTCCAATACCACTGCGTGTAGATGTTCGCAGGCAGGTTCATCCGAGCAAGTTCGCGCGCAAGACCCTGCTGCCCGTTCTGCCCGATCATAGCTTCATAGTTATCATAGCAGCGGGAGCTGTCGGCTTTGAGTATCTCAAGAACACGTGCGGCTTCCTCGCCGGTTAACATCTCCCCTCTGCCTTGGTTGTTAACCGCAGACTGCGCGGCAATGTGCTCCGGCGCCGGAATATAGAACTCACGGTCAAGTATCGAATACCGCGCTGAGTATTCGTTCACATTAGCAGTACGATGGCGAATCCATTGACGAGCGACAAAGACCGGCAGCTTGACGTGCAACTTGACTTCGCACATTTCAAACGGTGTCGAATGCCAATGCCGCATAAGATAGCGGATCAACCCCTCGTCATTCTGCACCGACTTTGTGCCTTTGCCATATGACACCCGAGCAGCCTGACAGATTGCAGCGTCGTCACCCATATAATCGATTACGCGGACAAATCCGTGATCCAGAACCTGATGCGCTGTGTACAGGTGGTCTTCCATACCCTCAGAAACGACGCGGCGGGTTTGTGTCACCTGCGCACGTTGTTCTTCGATTTCGGCTAATTGCTCGGAAGACAGCAGCATGAAACGGTCCTTTCCAGAAATGAGTCGCCGACCACTATATATCGATACAAGCGCCTTCGAAACCGCGATATGTGCGGCTCGCGAAGTAACATCTAAATTGTATTTCCCTTGCCCTCTCGACACGCTCCCGCTGCGCGCTAAGCTGCAACCAATCTAAATTGACATAAGGAAAGCCACGATGGGGCTGAAATATCTTCACACTATGGTTCGCGTGAAGGACCTAGAGAAATCCCTTGCTTTTTACCAATTGCTTGGCCTGAAGGAAACACGCCGCTACGACAGCGAAGCTGGCCGTTTTTCATTGATCTTTCTGGCGCCACCCGGGCAAGAGGATGCGCCGATCGAACTGACTTACAACTGGGATGGTGACGCCGACTTGCCAAGCGACAGCCGCCACTTTGGTCATCTGGCCTATGGCGTCGATAATATTTACGAGACCTGCCAACATCTTCAGGACAATGGCGTTGTAATCAACCGTCCCCCACGGGATGGGCGTATGGCCTTTGTTCGCTCGCCTGACAATATCTCAGTCGAGCTATTACAGAATGGCGACTCGTTAGCACCGGCCGAGCCTTGGGTGAGCATGGAAAGCGTCGGCCACTGGTGATTCCCAGATTGATAACCATTGGGCTGGTCGGTTTGGCCGGCCCGGTCCAAGCCGAACAATGTCGCCTCGCGCTGGCGCTAGCCATTGACATTTCGACGTCAGTAGATGCCCAGGAAGACGCATTACAAAGACACGGCTTGGCTGCAGCCCTGATCGCTCCGGAGGTTGTTGACGCCTTTTTGTCGAATCCATCACCGGTAGCTTTGGCAGTCTACGAATGGTCAGGGAGTTTCAACCAAACTTTGCTGTTGGACTGGCATTTGGTGGATTCCCAGGATGACCTTCTATTCGTCGCTCAAAAGATCAGCGCGTCAGAACGTTCAGCGCAGGACTCTCCGACCGCTATGGGCCATGCCTTGGCGTACGGCGCGACACTTATGCAGCGCGCACCTATGTGCTTGTATCAAACCATAGATATTTCTGGTGACGGCAAGAATAACGATGGTTATGCGCCGCAAATCGCATATCGACACTTTCCATTTCACAACATCACGGTCAATGGGCTGGTCATAAATGCTGCAGATTTCGAAGGCGAGATCGATCTTATTCCGTTCTTTCGGGAAAACGTCCTGCACGGCGCCGGAGCCTTTCTTGAAATCGCTGACGGATTTCAAGATTTCGAACGTGCCATGCGCCGCAAATTAGAGCGTGAGTTGAAGAGTTTTCAGCTAAGCGAGATGCGGAAAACGACGGTTCAATGATGCGGATAATGGTTCTTTTCCTCTGCCTTTTGGCCGGATCTCTGTCCGCCCAATGCCGCCAGGCCTTGGTTTTAGGATTGGACGTTTCAGGTTCAGTAGATGGGTCCGAATATCGTTTACAACTGAACGGGTTAGCCGCCGCGATGCGACAGCCAGAGGTTATGCAACTGATCCTGTCAAACCCCGAGGCACCAGTTCGATTGGCGGTTTTTGAATGGAGCGAACCAAGACACCAACGCGTTTTGATAGAATGGACCACTGTTCAATCGCCAGATGACATTTTGAAAATTGCGCAAACGCTGGAGGCATCGCCACGTAGCAACGCACCGCTTGGCACTGCTGTTGGGTCGGCAATGCTTTTCGGAGCCAACCTTCTTGCAGATCAAGGTAACTGTTGGAAACGTACGCTGGACCTGTCCGGTGACGGCAAGCACAATCTCGGACCGCACCCGCGCGAAGTCAAATCTGCACTTCAAACGGCCGGAATAACGATAAACGGACTGGTGGTCGGAGCCGATGATCCGAACAATGGCGATAAACGCTACGTTCAAGTAGGAGAACTTTCTGCATACTACAAAACATGGGTTATTTTGGGTCCCAACGCGTTTATTGAGGTGGCGCTGGGATTTGACGACTACGAGGCAGCAATGACCCGCAAACTGATCCGTGAACTTAAGGGGCTGAGCCTGTCACAGCTCAGCTTGCCAAATCAATAAATATACCGGATCTGATCGGTCCAATATCGTTCGACTCTGCGTAACGATCCAGTGATCTCATCTATCACCTCGGGGCCCAATACGTCGCGACTTTGCAGACCTTCTGCATGACGGGCAAAAAGCTCTGCAACAACGTCACGAATTTCACGTCCTCTAGGCGTAAGCCGCACCCGGACTGACCTGCGGTCAATCTCGCATCGTTGATGATGCATATAACCCATTTCCACCAGTTTTTTCAGGTTGTAGCTAACGTTGCTGCCCTGATAGTATCCACGGCTTTTCAGCTCCCCTGCTGTTACCTCATGATCACCGATGTTGAACAGCAATAAGGCCTGAACAGCGTTGATCTCCAACACACCGACGCGCTCGAATTCATCCTTGATGACATCCAAAAGCAAACGGTGCAGACGCTCTACCAAAGCAAGCGACTCAAGATAGCTGGTCATGAACCCTTTAGTTCCTGGCACTGAAACCTGCATTTCCATACTCATCTAACCCTCCGATTCAATCGTACTGTTTCAGGCAGGATGAGAGGAAATTCCCAAAATTCAGTTAAGCCAATTTTGCATTATTTTTGAAATGTCTTTGAAATGTCTGCGACCAAATCGACAAATTGTTCAGGTGGTGAGGTTTGTCCGGTCACCCATTGATAAAGGTCTTGATCATTTTCTTGCAGAAGCGCGTCATAGTTCGCCAACCCCACAGCATCCATATTTTGCAGGTTTCGATCAGCGTAAGCAGACAGAATCAAATCCATCTCTTTAATACCGCGCCGCATCGAACGCATCTTCATGCGCTTGATCCGCGTCTCTCTGGTTTCGTTCACTTTGTCTCTTCCAACATCAGCCGAAGTTTTTTCTCAAGTCGGGCGGCTCGCTCAGCACTTGCCCGCATCTCGCCGCGGATCGCACGTAGTTCAGCTACGACGCCTGCCAGTTCCGGTCGCTCTTCATCGGCATCGAAGGGTTCGTCCATTCCTTCACCTTCGCCGGTCAATAGCCACATGATCGAAACATTGACCATGCCCGCCATCATTGAAAGGCGATTCGCGCGTGGTTCGGACAAGTCATTTTCCCACGCCGCGATAGTCGACTTTTTTACCCCCAGCCGACGAGCGAGATCCGACTGGGTCATTCCCGCAGCCTCACGTGCGCCGGCCAGCCTGTCCCCAAAGGTCGCTGCGTCTGGTCCGAACCAGTCGTTTTCCGTGCTCATCAGAGCCTCCAACTCGTATTTTTCTTTGGCTTGATCGTTGTTCGGGCGCACCCTATGACAGTCAGGCTGAACATACAAACCGAGGCCGCCCATGAGTTTCCTGTCTGCGACATTGTCACGCGTAAAACCATCGCCCACCATTGCGATGACAGCAAAGGCAGCCGAGTTGAAAGCCGCTGGGCGCGACGTCATTGGTCTAAGCGCCGGCGAACCGGATTTTGATACTCCTCAGAACATCAAAGACGCAGCAGTTGCAGCCATTGCAGCGGGAAAAACGAAATACACCGCTCCTGACGGAATTCCTGAACTGAAACAGGCCGCTTGCGCTAAAATGAAGCGAGATCATGGGCTTGATTACACACCTGCACAAATTTCAGTCGGGACTGGCGGCAAGCAGACGCTGTATAATGCACTGATGGCCACCATGAACGAAGGAGACGAAGTGGTAATTCCCGCCCCTTACTGGGTCAGCTATCCCGATATGGTTCTTCTGGCGGGCGGAACTCCTGTGATTGCTGAAACATCTCTTCAGACCAATTTCAAATTGACTGCAGATCAACTTGAAGCAGCAATCACACCCAAAACCAAGTGGTTCATCTTCAATTCACCGTCAAACCCCACCGGAGCCGGATACAGTAGGGCAGAGTTGAAAGAGTTGACTGATGTGCTGATGCGTCACCCGCACGTTTGGATCATGTCCGACGATATGTACGAGCATCTGGCCTATGATGGCTTCGAATTCTGCACACCGGCAGAAGTTGAGCCTCGTCTTTATGACCGCACTCTCACGTGCAACGGCGTGTCCAAAGCCTATGCCATGACTGGCTGGCGTATAGGGTATGCGGCTGGTCCGGTTGAAATCATAGCCGCGATGCGAAAAATTCAGTCTCAATCTACGTCGAATCCGTGCTCGATCAGTCAATGGGCAGCAGTCGAAGCCCTAAACGGGACACAGGACTTCTTGGCGCCGAACAATGAAACTTTCAAACGGCGCCGCGACCTTGTCGTGGAGATGTTGAATGCAGTGGAAGGTATCTCGTGCCCAACACCCGAGGGCGCATTTTACGTTTACCCGTCGATTTCGGGATTAATCGGGAAAACCACGCCAGCGGGGACGGTCATCGTCGATGATGAAACCTTTGCATCAGCCCTGCTGGAAGAAGCAGATGTAGCGGTCGTGTTTGGAGCGGCATTTGGCCTGTCTCCGAATTTCCGGGTTAGCTATGCGACCTCTGACGAAGCGCTGAAAGAGGCTTGCTTGCGGATTCAACGCTTTTGCGCAGCACTGACCTGACGGAGTATTATTATGTCAACCGAGTTGCCAGAATATTACTTTCGGGTACGTGAAAATGGCGCCGTGGTTTTCAAGATCGACACCGAAAATCGCCAGCGTCGGATCGAAATGGACCAGATTGCTGTGATCAACATTCGAAATGGTGAGGTCAAACCACACGGGCAACGTATATTGTCCGAGGCTGATAACGCAGAAATCGCGCGATGGGTGGCAAGCCGCAAGAACCTTTTGGAAAGAAGGGACATCGACGATATCCATCGGGCTGTCGATCACCTGAACTTGACGGCGCAATGGGCGCAATCAAAGGCTACGGAAGATCAGCTTGAAGAAATAACAGACAACTTGTTGATGGCGATGCACGACCTTCGCTCAGTACTTGTAAGGAAAAAAGCGGATCGGTTGCGAAAGACTGATTAACCTATCCTGCCGAGGCTGCGACAGTGCGGACAGAGCGCAGCCAAAACCGTGCCATAAGCAAAACCGCGGCACATGCCAGCCCAAGCACAAGACCCAGCCATATTCCAATACCATCCATCCCCTGAACGAATCCAAAATAATAGGACGAGGGGATACCCACAGCCCAGTAACTGAGCGCGGCCATTATCATAGGGATTTTCGCATCCTGTAGTCCGCGTAACAGACCCAACGCGATCACCTGTGCACCGTCCACCAACTGGAATAAAGCAGCCATTGCCAAAAGACCCGAACCGATCGCCAAAATCTGTGTGCGCTGCGGGTTATCTGGTTCCATGAACAAGGAAATAAGCGGCTCGGCGCAGGTCAAAAATAGGATAATCGTCAGGATAGACACGGCCAATGACATTACCGTCACAGCAATTGCACCTCTTTCCAGATGTGCCCGGTCACGACGACCCAAAGCGTTGCCGGCTCGGATCGTAGCCGCGTTAGAAAGCCCCAAATGGATCATGAACGTAGCCGAGGCGAGATTTAGCGCGATGCCGTGAGCGGCCAACGGAACCTTACCTATCCACCCCATCATAAAGGCAGAAGTCGCAAACAATGAAACTTCGGCCAAAAGCGTCAGGCCGATGGGTACACCCAGTTTCAGAACACTTGCGAACATCTCCCAATCAGGACGCCAAAACCTTTGAAACAAGCTGTGTTCGGGCAATACGCGTACCGCGTAGATTACCACGCAAAGCAGGGAAACAATTTGCGTTACGACTGAGGCAATTGCAGCACCCATAACACCCAGTTCCGGCGCGCCCCAATTACCAAAAATCAACGCGTAATTAGTAACAGCGTTCACCAACGCTGCTGCGACGGTTATCCAAAGAACGATCTGAGTACGCTCGAGTGCGGCGAGGTACGATTTCAAAACCATCACTAGTAGAGCGGGAATTATTCCCCACCCTGCTACACGCAAATATTCCGAAGCGGTTTGTGCCACCTGTGGCTCTTGCTTCAGGGCTACAAGAATCGGGTGAGACCACCAGAGCAATGGCATCGTTAGTGCTGCGTAAATAAGGGAAAGCCAAAGCCCCATGCGGGTTGAGCGACGAATACTAGTTTCATTTTCTTCCGCCGCAGCAGTTGCCACCATTGGCATGACCGCCAAACCGAACCCGGCACCGAATAAAAAAAGCACAAAGAAATAGCTGCTAGCCAGGGTCACAGCAGCCAAAGCCTCGACCCCATACCACCCCAACATAACAGTGTCTGTAAGTCCTATGGCGAATTGGGCTAGGTGCCCGCCAACCAACGGCAAACCCAAAATGGCAATGGCTCGGAAATGGCCGGGATATGTCATGGTCTTGTTCATCGTCTCAGCCATATTCCCGGCCAAACCGCGGGACAAGAGCAGATCGATTAAATTTCAATTTGAGACTACGTTATTGCGAAGTTTCACAGGCAGCATGTTTTTCCAGAACCTGTTCTGTCGCTTGATTGCACCAAGTTGATTTACACTAACATCACGAAATAACGTCGGAACCGCGACACAGTATTTGAAGGCCAACAATGGACAGCAGATTCGTCGATCTGAACGGACGGCCATTTTTTGTCAGAACTTGGGGAAGCGAAGACAATCCTCCGCTACTCATGCTGCACGGATTTCCAGAATACGGCGGTGCCTGGTCTGATCTTGCCCCGTTTCTGGCCGATAGGTTTTATTGCATTGCTCCTGATCAACGCGGATATGGACAAAGCTGGGCACCCGACGGCGTAGAAAACTATACACTTTCACATCTTGTCGCGGATATGGCGGCTCTGATTTCGACCCTCAAATCACCAGTAAATGTTCTGGGCCATGATTGGGGGGCTTCAGTCGCCTACGGCCTTGCAATGTTCAGGGGTCAACTGGTGGATCGCCTAATAGTAGCGAATGGGGTTCACCCAGCGCCATTTCAACGCGCATTAGCAGCTGGCAAGGCGCAAACTCGAGCATCTCAATACATCAATCGATTGCGGGCTCCCGACGCCGCCGCTGCGCTGTCAGAGGATAATTTTTCTAAACTCGAACATTTCTTTCGTCACGGCATGGGATTGGATTGGCTCACTCAAGATCGAATGGTCAAATACCGCGATGAATGGGCTCGACCAGGTCGACTTGAGGCTATGTTGAACTGGTACCGTGCTTCGCCTCTTGTTGTTGCAAAACCGGGAAAGCCGCAGACCGATATACCGGAATTGCCAATTAACCGCCTGCAAGTTCCTTGCCCACATCTTTTGCTCTGGGGGGACGATGACATAGCCCTGCTACCCGAATCAACTGAAGGGCTGGAAACTTTTGCGCCAAACCTTACTCGCGTCTCAATTCCCGGCACAGACCATTGGCTTCACCACGAAAAACCAGATTTGGTCGCAAAAGAGATTTTTAACTGGCTGAAGTAAATTTTGAGCCAACAAAACGAGATGCTCAGCGGTGACCCCAGTCTTCCGGGTTATCGGAGTTGTTCGGGGACAGCCCCAACACGTCCCCTTCGGTCGAACATCCCAAACCCAATACCGTGCGATTGGCATAGGCGAAATAAGCGCAAACCTGATTGATCTCAAGAATTTCGCCATCATCCCAACCAACTTTGCGCAGAGCGTCGACGTCTGCCTCGGTCATTCCAGCTGGATCTGTTGTCAACTTGCGCGCATATTTCATAGCCTTGACCTGCGCCGTGTCTATCGGTGCCTGCTCGGGCTCACCGGCCTCAATCGCAATCCGAATTTCGCGAACGCGAGGGTCGTCCGCTAGCAGACGTCGAAGCCCGTTAAAATGGTGTTCGACGCAATAGGAACAGCAGTTGAGCGAACTCACCCAAACACCGAGAACCTCAAGAAACCATTTGGGCACCCTATTGCCAGAATGATGCAAGACTGACTTGTAAATAGCCATATGACCTTCCATCGAGTGCGGCCGAAGGCTGTGCGCCATCATGATATTATCGACATTGTTGTCAGGGCCAGTGATACGGTCGTACAGCTTCTTAAGTTTGCCTGTTGCCCTGTCAAAAGGAATGGTTTCTATCCAAGTCAATCTATGTCCTTTCTTTCCCAGTGCCTGCTTTGAGAAAACACTACTGCGCCCCGAAGATTCAGCGACAATACAATCTCTGAAATTCTGCTTTTACAATAGGTTATCTACTGGTTCGCAGGATGGCAAAGCAATCAGGCCCCATGTTTGCGACACACGAATGTCGTAGCAGACAGTGGCATTTTCATATCCGTTGCACCAAAACTGCGGTGTATCGAAGCCAGCATTTTCTTGGCTACTTCTTCGGGTGAAACGCGACCCCGTTCCTTTATCTCATCGATCAATGGATTGCCAAACACCAAGGCCTGGGCAAAAGATTCCGGATCCTTTATGAGCTTTTCCAATCGGATGGTCTCATATTCGACTTCTTGCCATCCTGCATTCGCCAGGTCCGCCAATACCACTTTCGGATCGCCGTAGTGAAATGGTACTGTGTAGAACCCCGGCGGATCATCGGGGAAAAAGCTCGCCGCTACATCATTTGCCATTTTAGAGAAGGGGTTTTCCTCCATTGGACTCCAAACGTTGAAAACATAGCGGCCGCCGGGTTTCGCAACCCTCAGGGCTTCGCGAAACGAGGCAACCTTGTCTGGAAAGAACATTACGCCAAACTGACAGACCACGAGGTCGAAACTTGCGCTTTCAACTGGCAAATCCATAGCATTTGCCACTAAAAATTTTACGCTTTCTCCCGCGCCAAACTTCGCTTTTGCTACGTCCAGCATCGGTCCATTAAGGTCGGTAACAACCAAGGAGCATTCGTTAGACAAGCTGTCTCGCAGCTTTCGGCTGACGATGCCGGTTCCCGCCGCCAGTTCGATCGCGGATAGTACTGTTTCGTTGCAACACGCTTCGACAAGGTAATTGGCATAATCCTCAAAAATATTTGGACCCAGACCCTTGTCGTAGTGATTAGGTATGTCACCAATGAATCCAGAAGCGTTCGTACTCATATGAAGTCTCCGATGCAATCAAGGTGAAGTGTTCCTTCCAAGCTATCAGGAAACGACCCATAGGTCGAAAATGATGTTTTGCGGTTACAAATCCACAACACCTCGCGCCCCCCTTCCCCCAGACCACATCACCTGCCATAATGTGGGAAACAAATAAGTAAGAGCAGCACCCATGCCAGACGATCTGTTGACGCCCGAAGCCACTGCCGCCTATGACGCCTCTTCGATTGAAGTCCTTGAGGGACTTGAACCTGTACGCAAACGTCCTGGCATGTATATCGGCGGCACGGATGAACGTGCGCTGCACCACATGGTCGCTGAAATCCTCGACAATTCGATGGACGAAGCCGTGGCGGGACACGCCAACAGGATCGAAGTAGAGCTGCATGAGGATTACGCACTGACTGTTCGCGACAATGGTCGGGGAATACCGATAGATCCGCATCCAAAGTTCCCTGACAAGTCAGCTTTGGAAGTAATCCTTTGCACTTTGCACGCGGGCGGCAAATTCTCAGGCAAAGCGTATCAAACGTCAGGCGGTTTGCACGGGGTTGGCGCATCTGTGGTCAATGCTTTGTCCGACTCGATGGTTGTTCAGGTGGCTCGCGACAAACAATTGTTCGAGCAGAGATTTTCGCGAGGCGTCCCTCTGGGCCCGGTCGAAAAACTTGGGGCCGCCCCAAACCGGCGCGGTACAACAGTTACCTTCCACGCGGACGAAGAAATCTTTGGGCATCACAGGTTCAAACCCGCGCGTCTTTTCAAATCCATACGTTCCAAAGCCTATCTGTTTTCGGGCGTGGAAATCCGTTGGAAATCAGCTATCGACGATGGCGAAACCCCCACCGAGGCAAGCTTTCACTTCCCTGGCGGCCTGTCGGACTATTTGAACGAGACGATGAACGGATCGTCCACTTATGCCGATCAGCCGTTTGCCGGAACCGTGGATTTTCAGGAAAAGTTCGGCGCCCCCGGCAAGGTCGAGTGGGCAATCAACTGGACACCCTCGCGCGATGGGTTCATCCAGTCCTATTGTAATACTGTCCCAACACCCGAAGGCGGTACGCATGTAGCGGGTTTCTGGGCGGCGATCCTTAAGGGTATTAAGGCGTACGGTGAACTGATCAACAACAAGAAAGCTGGTCAAATCACGCGCGATGACTTGATCACCGGTGGTTGCGCTTTGGTCAGCTGTTTCATCCGAGAACCGGAATTTGTGGGCCAGACCAAAGACCGTCTAGCGACGGTCGAGGCGCAGCGGCTTGTTGAAAACTCGGTTCGTGACCATTTCGACAACTGGCTGGCTGCCGATACGAAATCCGCCGGATCGATTCTCGACTTTCTCATCCTTCGGGCCGAAGAACGCCTTCGACGCCGTCAGGAAAAGGAAACCGCCCGCAAATCCGCCACTAAGAAACTTCGCCTGCCCGGCAAGCTGGTGGATTGTTCTTCGCAGACCCGCGACGGTACGGAATTGTTCATTGTCGAAGGCGACTCGGCTGGCGGCTCGGCCAAAATGGGACGCGACCGCAAAACTCAGGCCCTGCTACCGTTACGCGGGAAGATTCTGAACGTGCTGGGCGCGGCCAGTTCGAAACTGGGCACAAATGCCGAGATCAATGACCTGACGCAGGCGCTGGGCGTGGGTCTCGGCACCCGTTTCAATGTCGATGACCTGCGCTATGACAAGATTATCATCATGACAGACGCGGATGTGGACGGGGCGCATATCGCCTCTCTGCTGATGACGTTCTTCTTCACCCAGATGCGCCCGATGATCGATGCAGGCCACCTGTACCTTGCCTGCCCACCCCTATACCGCCTGACCCAAGGCGCGAAACGCGTCTATTGCCTGGACGAGGCCGAGCGTGACGAGTGGATGGAAAAAGGTCTGGGCGGCAAGGGCAAGATTGACGTATCCCGCTTCAAAGGTCTGGGTGAGATGGATGCCAAGGACCTGAAGGAAACCACGATGGACCCCAAATCCCGGAAATTAATCCGGGTCACCATAGACGAGGACGAACCCGGTGAGACCGGAGACCTTGTCGAACGCCTGATGGGCAAAAAACCCGAACTGCGGTTCCAATACATTCAGGAGAACGCGCGGTTTGTGGAAGAGTTGGATGTTTAAGGAGATTTAATTGTATTTGATGGTAGCCGACGAGGCTGATCAAGATGGCTCAAAGGAATTCTTAGTTTATACTGGTGTATTTTTTCCTTTAAGAAATGTTCAAAGTCTTTCCGACGAAGTTGCTTCACTATTAGAGGAAAACGAATTTCCTTCAGAGCATGATTTGAAATTTTCAACAGGTAGTAGTCCCAAAGGGTATTCAGGTCGTAAACACACTGCAATTAAGAACGGCATACTTTCGTCCGCCGCGAAACATGGTTGCAAGATTTGCTGCTACGTTGTTCCTCACGTTATCGCAAAGCGACAACCACATGAAAAAAAACTTAAATTTGGCGTCAACACCCTGCTTTATAAATTCGAACAATTCATGTTTGAACAAAATGTTGATGGTGGCGTAGCGCTATTCGACAAATCGGAAGACTACAAACAAAAGACTTACCTCAAAGACGCCTTTAAGCTTGGGATATGGTCGGAACAAAAAAACAAGAAGGAAACTAAAACGCATAGTTCACATCGACAATACAGCAATGGGACATTCTCATTTAACGTCTATTGCAGACGTCATAACCGGAGCCTACCGGTTTGTCGTTACCGAGCCTGATAAAGACAAAGTGGGGACGGTTCTATTGAACGCGCTTGTGGATATCATGTGGTCGGTGCCGGAAGGAAATGACGTAAATGTTCGTGAACGCGGAATCTGCATTCGACCGTTGGAAATTAAGAATAGTGCAATCAAAGCAGATGTTGATTCACTTGTAAGCCGGCTGGAACAATGGAGTAAGCCTTGAAGACAACCAACCGAACTTGAGCGTCGGTTTACGACTGATATTCAACCCGGTCAAACTATGAAATTGCGAACTGTATGCGACCGTTTTCGCCAACACTACCCACGCGCCCTACCCACGAGGGTACGGAAGGGGCCCGCCTTCGAAGTCGGGTCGGGTTCGTGCATGGTGCCATGCATCATAAAAAATCTGGGTGGCGCAGGACGTCTCGGCACGCGGTTCGCAAAATTCTCGTTGCCTAACCTGTTGATCCCGTTCACACTTACCCTCAAACCGTCAACCAAGAACGATATTTGAGGTTCCGAGCGTCCAAGACCCAAGTTGAACGACAACAAACTTTCGAACGGGAGGACGACATGAAGACATTGACCCTTGGGCTGGCCCTGACCCTGCTGGCCTCGCATGCATCGGCGCAACAGATGCTGAGCACCGCTTCACCCATTCCAGACGGTGCCGAGACGCGGTTTTGCTATTACGATGGTATGGCCTATTCACCAGATTCATTTATCCTGCTTGTGGGTGATAACACCGTGACCTCTACCGTCAGCAAGATTGAGGAGCGGTTGTTGCGGTGCCATCGCAACGATGACGGATCCCTCTCGTGGCGACCTCAGAGCACTTTCCAGTTGAACAAGTAACCCGCTGAAAGGTGAGTATTTTAGCTTACCTTGTTTTCAAGCCAATCCACAATTTGCCCGGCAGGTTTTTCCCAGCCGGGCTCCATAAACAGAAAATGCGCGTGGTTCTTTACGGGCAAGAAAGTGGCACGGTCTCCGTACAGTTTAGCTAGTGCACGACAGGTATTAGGGTTCACTGCGCGATCCTCGGTCCCCGAAACGATCAAGACCGGGCAATCGACCTTTTCGATATCAACCTTCATCGCATGGTCGTCGTCAAACATCCAAAAAAACATCTCGAACATGACCCGCCCGCTTTCGGCACCTAACTGATCGAAGACCTCATGCTGCTGCGCTTCGGGCATCTTATTGAGAGCAAAGGGTGCCATCAGATCGAATTCAACGCGCATGGGCTGTTTCCAAAACGCCCCACCCTCCATCAGCGCCCGCGGAACTGCACGTTCGTCGTCAGTTTCTGGCAAAGTGCCCCACGGCGCGTTGGGATTGATCAGTACGATTGCGCTGGCCAACCCGCGAGACGCCACCTGCTGCGCCACGACGCCTGCAATAGCATGGCCTAAAATAACCGGCTTGCTATCAAGCCCTTCCACGAATTGCGCGATATCATTTGAATAATCCATGACACTGGTATCAGTCAGTCCCGGATCAGGCGCGGCCTCTGGATTACCACCGTGATATCGCAGCGCTGGCGTATGGACAGTCCAACCCCGGTCGCGAAAAAAACCAGCGTAATCCGCCATACACCACGGTCCGGCAAATGCACCGTGGATCAGAACAATCTCTTTCGCCATGGAAAATGCTCCCTCGTTTCATAGCAGTATGAAAGGTGAGGGAGATGTTCCGCAAGAGCCTTAGAGCGCAGCTTTGAACAGAGCGGTCAGATTGGCCTCGGTCAGCTCAATCGGGTTGCCGCCACAAGACGGATCTATGATGGCCCCCCGCACTAATTCGGGGATATCCGCCTCGGTCACGCCCAATTCTGACAGTCCGCGAGGTATGCCAAGGCTATCGTTAAAGTCCTGAACAAACTTACGAAATCCGTCGAAACCTCCGCCGATGCCGAGGTAAGCTGCGGCGGCTTGGAAGCGATCAGCAATTGCCGTTGCGTTAAAATCCAGCACCGAAGGCATGCACACTGCATTGGTTGTGCCATGGTGGGTGTTGAAGACTGCACCAATCGGGTGGCTCATCGCGTGGATCGCGCCGAGACCCTTCTGAAACGCTGTTGCGCCCATGGCTGCCGCGCTCATCATCTGTGCCCGGGCTTCGATGTCTGTTCCATCAGCATATGCGCGCGGCAAATAATCTTTGACAAGGCGCATGCCTTCCAAAGCAATCCCCTGACTCATCGGGTGGTAGTGCGGGCTGGAAAACGCCTCGACACAATGGGCAAACGCATCCAGCCCAGTACCGGCGGTAATAAAGTTTGGCATATCTACCGTCAGTTCTGGATCGCAAATTACTACCGTCGGTAAGACCTTGGGGTGGAAAATGATCTTCTTGGCATGGGATTGAGAGTTGGTAATAACACTGGCGCGACCTACTTCAGAGCCTGTTCCAGCGGTTGTCGGTACCGCGATAATTGGTGCGATTGCGTCGGCATCAGCGCGGGTCCACCAATCGCCGATGTCCTCGAAGTCCCAAACCGGACGTGTTTGACCGGACATAAAAGCAACCATTTTGCCCAGATCCAGCCCAGATCCGCCCCCAAATGCGATCACACCGTCATGACCGCCTGCATTATAAGCAGCCACGCCCGCATCGAGGTTCTTTTCGTTGGGGTTCGGGTCCACATCGGCAAACAAACCGCGGCCCAGATCAGAGTCTTCTAAGATATCCAACGTTGACTGCGTTATAGGAAGGTCTGCCAGTCCTTTGTCGGTAACCAAAAGAGGATTTTTCATACCCGCCGCTGCACAAGCCTCTGGCAGCTCCCGGATACGACCTGCCCCGAACTTGATCGTGGTCGGATAAGACCAGTTTCCAACAAGAGACATTTCTGTTTTCCTTTTTTGCTTTGCGGTGTCCTAAAGAATTGATTTTTCGGGCTAAAATGGAGAATTCAGCCCGTTACCTTTTTCAAATGGAACGATTTGGGACGTGTCAAGTTATGATATCCAATGACAGACAGACCGCCCCCGCGCCCAGTATTTTTACATCCCGTCCAGCATAAACCGGGGTCCAGATAGTCAGCCCTGTTCATGAAAACAGTCCCAGTTTCAATCTCGTTTCCCACGCGCTCTGCCCGATCCAAATCCTGGGTCCAAAGCGATGCGGTAAGCCCAAACTCACTATCATTCATCAAAGCAATCGCTTGTTCATCAGAAGACACTTTCATTATGCCGACGACGGGACCAAAACTTTCGTCCCGCATTACACGCATGTCATGGGACACGTCAGTCAGGATTTGCGGTGTAACAAATGCACCGCCGTCATCTTCCGGCATTCTGTCTATATGCGCGACTGCGCCTGCCGCGACTGCTTCAGAAATCTGGGCCCGAACCTCGTCTGCAAATCGGATATTTGCCATCGGACCAATCGTCGTTTCCGCGTCCAGGGGGTTGCCCAATTTGTATCCTTTAACCACCTCAATCGCCTTGGCAACGAAATCGTCATAGAGGCTTTCATGGACATAGATTCTTTCGATCCCGCAGCAACACTGCCCTGAATTGAACATTGCCCCATCGATCAAGGTTTCGACTGCTGCATCCAGATCAGCATCGTCCATTACATATCCTGGGTCTTTGCCCCCCAGCTCAGTTCCGACGCCTGTAAATGTTCCCGCAGCTGCCAGTTCCATTGATTTGCCGCCGCCAACGGACCCCGTGAAATTCACAAAGTCAAACGCGTTACCTGAGATCAGCTCGTTGGTAAGGTCATGGTTTAAGAAAACGTTCTGAAAGACATCCTCGGGTACCCCTGCGGCTTGGAAGGCATTTGCCATACGCTCGCCCACCAAAAGGGTTTGTGTTGCGTGCTTCAGGATGACGGTATTGCCCGCAATAAGTGCCGGAGCAACTGTGTTGATGGCCGTCATATAGGGGTAGTTCCAAGGCGCGACAACAAAGACGACTCCATGCGGAATGCGTTTGATATAGCGTCTGAAAGATTCGTCTTCTCCGACCTCTATATCAGCGAGAGAAGAGTCTGCGATCTCCGCCATATAGCTTGCGCGCTCGTTGAACCCCGCAAACTCACCACCATAACGGACAGGACGGCCCATCATATGCGCCAGTTCCAGCACAACTTCCTCGTTCATCGCGCCGACGGCGGCAACGCCAGCCATCACGAGATCAATCCGTTCGCTCAACGGCCGCGCCGCCCATGCTGGCTGTGCAGCACGTGCATTTGACGCGATCTCGAACGCCTCATCTCGGGACAGAACGTTACGCGCGGCATAAACCGATCCGTCAATCGGCGAAATGCATTTTAACACCTGACCCATGGTCTCTCCATTATCAAAAAAATGCAGATCAACTGCGTCACCATGTCCAAAAACTGTGCCCGAGGCTAAAGGATGCGCCCGAATACCTGATCAGAGCTCACGCCCGTTCGAACCCCCTGGCCACCTCCCAATCCGTCACTACGCGATCGAACTCTTCGATTTCGACCTCGGCTGCGCGAACGTAATGGTTTACGACTTCATCACCCATCGCTGACCGCAGCATTTTGGAATCGTTGAGCGCATCCCTTGCAGAACACAGATTTCCAGGGATCATACCAGTTTCTCCCTGATAAACGTCGCCCTTGGCTGGCGGTTGCAACTCCAGCTTTTCCTCAATGCCGGCGATACCTGCCGCCAGCATCCCTGCCATCGCAAGATAAGGATTCATGTCGGAACCCGGGATGCGGCACTCGACCCGGACTGCCTTTGTTCCTTCCCCGCAAAGTCTGAAACCAGCCGTTCGGTTGTCTACCGACCAAATGATTCTTGTAGGCGCAAAGGTGCCTTTCATAAAGCGCTTGTAGCTATTGACGTAGGGCGCCATGAAATAGGTGTAGTCGGCAGCGTATTTCAGCAATCCAGCCATGTAGTTTTTCATTAGTGCAGACATGCCCAGATCGTCAGACTTGTCGTAAAACGCTGGCTGCCCATCCAACCAAAGCGATTGATGCACGTGTGAGGAACTACCAACTTTGTCGTGATGCCATTTCGGTAAAAACGTGGCGGCATGGCCGTGCTGCCACGCGATTTCCTTTACCGCGTTCTTGGCGATTGAGTGGTATTCAGCTGTAGCCATCGCTGGCGCATATTTGATGTTCAGCTCTTCCTGTCCTGTCTCGGCCTCACCCTTAGAGTTTTCTACCGGTATACCCGCATTCCATAGATGATTGCGGATCGGGCGCATCACATGTTCTTCTTTGGTGGTCTGAAGTATGTGATAGTCCTCGTTATAACCCGAAATAGGTTCCAGATCGCGAAAGCCTTCCTTTCGGATCTGGTCAAAGCTTTTTTCGAAAAGAAAAAACTCCAGCTCTGTAGCACACATTGCCTCTAAACCCATATTTTTCAGTCGATTAACCTGCTTTTTCAGGATTGACCTGGGCGCGTGCGGAACTTCTTCGTGGGTGTGGTGATCCAACACATCACACATTACCATCGCTGTGCCATCCAACCACGGAACCGGGCGCAGAGTGCCAAGGTCGGGCTTCATTACGTAGTCGCCGTACCCCCTTTCCCAACTGGTCGAGGCATATCCGTCCGGTGTACCCATCTCGATATCCGTGGCTAGCAAGTAATTGCAGCAATGGGTTTCTTCCCAAGCCCCAGCCACAAAGTGGCCAGCGTGGAACCGCTTGCCCATCAAGCGCCCCTGCATATCGACCATGCAGACCAGCACTGTATCAGTTTCACCAGCTGCCACCTGCGTCTTGAGATCGTCCAGCGTCATTTAAGCCTCATTCCCAGAGTTTCAGGGCAGGCGCCCTCGCCTGCCCCGTTTCGTCTCAGCCGTAGCGATATGGCCGACCCGCCTTGAGCATTTCGGCGTTATAGCGTTTGAAGATATCGACGACTTTGGCTTTAGTCTCAGATTCAGCGGCTATCTCATCCCAGAACTTCACAGCGGCTTCTTCAACAGTTGCCCATTCTTCGTCTGGAATGGTGGTGAGCTGCATCTTGGTTCCGTTCACACGTAGGTTGGCCTCACCGCCCCAATACCACCATTGGCGATAATAATGCGATTGATCGCAGCACACTTTGAACAGGGTCTGCAGATCTTCGGGCAATTCATTCCAACGGTCCATGTTGGCAAAGAAATGACCCGCCCAAGCACCCGAGATGTTGTTGGTCAGGAAATAGTTGGTCACATCTGCCCAACCGACGGTGTAGTCTTCGGTGATGCCCGACCACGCGATACCATCCAACTCGCCCGTCTGAACAGCAACCTCAATGTCTTCCCACGGCAGAGTTACTGGAACCACACCGAACTGGCTGAGGAAACGGCCAGCTGTTGGGAATGTAAAGACACGTTTGCCCTTCATATCCTCCAACGAGTTGATTGGGTCCTTTGTTGCAAAGTGGCACGGGTCCCAAGCGCCAGCACTGATGTGTTTCACGCCGACTTTGGAGTATTCTTCGTCCCAGATCTCGTTCAGGCCCCATTGATTAAATAACACCGGAACGTCCAGAGAATAGCGCGAAGCAAATGGGAAGTATCCCCCGAAAACCGTAACCTCTGTCGGCGAAGCCATCGAGTCATCATCAGATTGCACCGCGTCGATCGTGCCTTTCTGCATGGCACGGAACAGTTCACCCGTAGGAACCAGTTGGTCGGCATAGAACAGTTCGATCTGCATCCTGTCACCGGCGATCTTGTTGAACATTTCGATTGCAGGATCGATCACATGCGCCGCCAGTGCAGGTCCGGCATAGGTCTGCATCCGCCATGTTATCGTGCTCTGCGCCAATGCTGGCGCTGCCAAGGGGGCAGCAGCCACACCAACCCCAGCTGTTTTCAGAAACTTACGTCTTGTCGTCATGTCAATTTCCTCTCCGTTAAAGTTCCCGCACCCGTTCGCCGGGCATTCTTGTTAGTTTCCATAAATGTATCCGGGCAGCCAAAGAGCGATCTCCGGAAAAACCATTATTATGATCAAGGCCAAAACCATCACGCCCACAAACGGTATGATCGACCGATAAATGTCATTGAGCCCGATTTCAGGTGGGGCCATCGCACGCATCAGGAACAGGTTGTAACCGAATGGCGGCGTCATATAGGCAATCTGCGTGGTGATCGTGTACAGAACACCGTACCAAATCAAATCAAAGCCCAGTGCTCCGACCAACGGCACATACAATGGCGCCACGATAACCAACATCGCCGTATCATCCAGAAATGTCCCCATTACAATAAAGCTTAGCTGCATCAGGATCAGGATCATCCAGGGAGAAAGACCGAGCTGCTCTGTAAAAAGATTGTCGATGGCTTTCACAGCACCCAGACCATCAAACACAGCACCAAACCCAAGCGCGGCCAAAATGATCCACATGAACATGCAGGAAATCGCCAATGTCTGCTTGGTACATGTCTCGAAAATCTTCCACGTCATTCGACGCTTTAGGACAGAAATAACAAGAGCAGTCAGCGCACCGATGGCCGAGCTTTCTACAAGCGAGGTCCACCCGTTCACGAAAGGCACCATCATCGCGGCAAAAATGATTAGCGGCAGCGCCCCTGCCCCAAGCAGCCGTATTTTTTCGGTTTGCGTTACTTCGTGCACGTCCTCCATTGCAGGACCAAGATGCGGTTGAATTCGACAGCGAATCCAAATGTAAAGAATGAACATGCCCGCCATCATCAACCCCGGTACGATGCCAGCCAACCAAAGCTGACCAACGGGCTGGCGCGCAATCATCGCGTACAAAACCAACACCACCGATGGCGGAACAAGTATCCCCAAGCTTGAACCGGCCTGAATGACTCCCGTCACCATTGTCTTGTCATAACCTCGCCGCAAAAGTTCGGGCAAAGCTATCGTCGCGCCAATGGCCATTCCTGCCACACTGAGACCATTCATCGCCGAGACCAATACCATCAGGCCAATTGTGCCTATGGCCAGACCGCCATTCACTGGCCCCATCCAGACATGGAACATGCGATAAAGATCGTCGGCCAAACGGCTCTCGCTAAGCACGTAGCCCATAAAAATGAACATCGGCAATGTCAGCAGCGGGTACCATTTCATCAGCTTCATCGCTGCAGAAAACGTTATGTCCTGCCCGCCAGTGCCCCACAGCGCCAACGCCGCAATTGTCGCCACAGCCCCGATTGCGCCAAAGACGCGTTGACCCGTAAAGAGCATCAGCATCATTAGCGCGAACATGAAAATGGCGATGTATTCCTGGCTCATGCCCGCCTGACCCCGATTTCCTGCCCGTTTATTCGGGCAATGTCTTTGAAGAATTCGGAAACCGCTTGAAGCAGCATCAGAAAAAAGCCGAAGACCATGATGACTTTGACTGGCCAGATGTATGGGCGCCACGCCGTGGACGAGCGTTCCAGGCGTCCAATTTCCTCATTGCCAGTCAAAAGCCCCGTGAAATATGAAAACGGCGCATCGCCCCAATACCCTAGGCTGTAAGCGGTGGAACCCATGCCTCCGTAAAACAATACGCCCAAATACAGAATCAAAAGCAGCACAGTGAACGCATCAAACCACGCTTTTTTGTGCGGGCTCCAATTGTGGTAAAAAAGGTCCATTCGCACATTGGACCCTAATTGGATCGAATATGGCCCACCTACAATGTAATAGGTGACCATAGCAAACTGCGCCATTTCCAGCGTCCAAAGAGATGGTGTAAAAAAAGTCTTTGATACTGAGGACCACAACAAGATCCCCATCATCACAAAAAGACCCCACATCATAACGCGGCCAACCCGGTAATTTACCGCGTCCACGATCCGGACATATCTGGCCATAAATCCGATCACGCTGAGCGCCTTTCGTTCAAACCAGCGAGCGTTTGCCCAATCCACGGCGTTAACCAGTCAACCATAGTCTTTTGTTGTTGGGGCGTTTCAATTAAGTCGTTTCGGATTTCTATCATTACATTCAGCAGATCGTTTTGAACCGCATGTACATCCAAAGTGTGCGCAACGCCGTCGACCGCAGAATACGGTTCGTTCAACCGGATGGTGTAAGGCTGTGGTACGGGACGGTTCGCTAACATTGCCTCAGCAAACCGCGCGTCCTTTCCGTGCAAGAGACCCAACTCGACCGTGCGTGTCTTGCCGCGAAAGACAGGGGTGAAGCTGTGTATTGTAACCATCAACTCCAAGGTTTCGCGGTTTTTTGCGATTTCGTTAGAAAGAACAGAAAAAAAAGGGTGGTAGACCTCGGTAACTCTATTCGACTTTTCCTTTTGGGTCATACGCGCGTTCGCCGGTATTGTGATATCCTCGCTCTGAGACGGCATCGCGTCATCGGCATCAGGCGGGCGGTTACAGTCATAAACCAGCCTCGATACCCCGCCGAAAACTAGTGAAGCACACATGCTACCTGCGATGCCGCGTGCTACTGATAACGCTCCGGGGTCCCAGGCAATGTGGGTGCGCAACGCGTCACGACTCAGCCCCATATTATCCAGAAACCCAGGTACCCGATTAGACGCATGCTCACACACCACCACAATCGAAGGCGCACCCTGAGCGGACACTTTGTGCACGACCGGGCCATACCCTGACTTACCTTGATGCGATTCCATCTGGCTCATGCGGAAAAATCTCTACATTGGATGTTCACCTGTCAATATTTTTCCTGTACAAATTTATTCAGGCTTGCCTCTCATGTCAAAAAATGGACAAACCGGCCTTTGCAAACTAGGGAGTGATCCATGCGAGTGACAGAAAAGCTCCTTGCACACCGGGAGGATATGACCCCGTCGGAACGTCAATTGGTAAACGTGTTGCTCGATGATTATCCTATGGCGGGTCTTGGCAGCATAACTGAGCTGGCCAGTATCGCCTCGGTTTCGACAACCACCGTTGCACGCATGTTGCAAAAGACAGGATTTGAGGGCTACCCGCAGTTCCAAGCCGCCGTGCGTGGCGAAGTCAAAGAGATGATTTCTGGGCCAGAAGCCAAGCGCGACGTCTGGCAGAACGACCTTCCGGAAGAACACATCCTCAACCGTTATTCGCGTCAGGCACTCGAAAACCAAAAGCGTTCAATCGACGAGATCGACCCAGAGGAGTTCGACAGCTTCTGCCGAATGTTGTGCGACCCCGATCGACGCGTGTTCATAACTGGCGGCCGGATCACCGGAACTCTAGCGAGATATCTGTACCTGCACCTGCAAATGATACGGCCAGATGTTAAACTGCTGGCTGATGCCGCGTCTTGGACACATGATCTGTTAGAGGTGCGCAAGGGTGATATTTTAGTGGCTTTGGATGTTCGCCGTTACGAAAATACCACGTTGCTAATCGGGCAACTGTGCCACGAGCGTGAGGCGGAAGTTGTACTGCTTACAGATCAGTGGCGTTCACCTATCCATCGGCTGGCGAAGCACACATTTGCAGCGCGTATCGCCGTTCCATCTGCATGGGACTCAATGGCTGCACTGTTGGTTTTATTGGAATGCGTGATTGCAGAGGTTCAAGAACGACTTTGGGACAGCGTAAAGGAACGAACAGACGCACTGGAAAAGGCTTTTGATCGAACAAAACTATTCCGCAAATTTGGTCAAAGTGCCAGCTCATGATCGCTGGCCGGGTTTAGCGAATACAACTGCGCGTGAGGACTGTTGCCAGCCTTCACTCAAGACGTACACTCGGTCCCATGACCTTTGTTGCGGAAAACCAACTCTCCTTGCTGATCCTCTTTTTTCTCGCCGGTTCGATCGGTACTGCCTTTTTGTTCCGCAAACCCGCCGGACATCGCGCTTGGAAACTCGCCGATCTGGTTTGGGTCGTGTTAGGAGGAATCGGAGCGTTGGTTGCAGTACTGGCTGGTCTGTATACCTCTGATAGCTCACGACTGGACCGCCAAATCGATGTTGCCTACGCCGCGACTTTGGCGTTTGACCGCGATGCAGCCCGGTTTCGCCTGCGATTTTGCGATCCGGCCTATGATCCGGACACTGCCGTCTTGTGCGACAAGGTCGAATTCTTGTCTGCATCAACGGCCAGCAACGCCGACCTCCCGCTATTTATCGCAGTTACAAACGAAGTCGCACCGCTCCAAGGGCTTCATCTGCTGTTCGGGCGCGGCTCTAAAGACGAAATGGATGGGGCCCGCGGCATGGCTGCTAAGGCAGATGCATTCGATATTGAACAGTTTCTTGTGTTCACATCGTTAGATGATGCAACCCAATCCGCTATCGAAAGTTTACGGCGCAAAGTACCCGCCATAGCCGGAGATTACATGATTTTGGCGCAAAGCTATGATGATCTGATCGAACAGGTAAGCAAACTGAAAGATGAATGGGAATTCTTACAAGAGAACGCGCATATTTTGGTTTTGCAAATTATTGCTTTGTGCTTGGTCAGCTTTGCCGCTCCGTTCCGATTGGGTAAATCAGTTGTAGAGCTGCGCGCATCTCTCAGCGGCGATACTTCTGGGCCAATTGCTCAGTGTCAGCCCCAAGAAAGTACTGGGCAAGAACCCAAAGATTCCGAGCGCCCCGCCGCAGCCAACCATGATGAATATAGCGTTCCGCATTCGTGACTGCGTCTGCATCCAGCACGGTTACGCGCGGAAGCGCCCTAACAAGGGCTACATCTTCCATCAATGGTTGATCTGGGAAACCTCCAGCTGCGCAATAATCTTGCCTACGAACTAACAGTCCCTGATCCCCATAGGGCAAAGCAAACAGCCGACTGCGCAGGTTCGCCCACCCAGCTACCCAAGCTGGGCCGAAACCAGTGGCACGAAATCGCAAACGAAATGTAGCCGGATGCCCTAAAGGTAGATGATCAGCTACGACCTCGCTCCAGCCTTCCTGCAATCTCGTATCGGCATGTAGTATCAGCAGCCATTCTCCCTTGGCGGGATCACACCCCCTACGCAATTGTCCCCCGCGAGAAGCGGCACCGGCAACAATGACCGCTCCGGCTTGATCGGCCAACTCAATAGTAGAATCGGTGGACCCACCGTCACTGATTATCAGTTCGTGTATAAGACCGGCTTGCACCCCTTCGAACAAAGCCTGCAGGGTCGCAGGTAGTTCGGCGCCTGCGTTTAAGGTCGGGATCACGATGCTGATCGGAGCGGTCATTCACGAAACCCTCTGGTCACGGCGATGCGATCACCTATATCACGGTGCCAAGACGAAAGACGAGGATACTCAATGCACAACCGCCGCATATTGCGCCTAACCGGGTCAGATACAGATAGTTTTTTGCAAGGCATCGTCACTAATGACGTAAACCGGTTGGATGACGGTTTGGTCTATGCAGCATTGCTGACTCCCCAAGGCAAGTATTTGGCCGATTTCTTTCTTATGCGGCATGGATCGGACGTCTTGCTGGACGTATCTGGCGGTTTGGCGGATGGGTTAATCAAACGCCTAAATATGTATAAATTGCGGGCGGATGTATCGATAGAAGACGCTAACTTAAATTTGCAACGTGGAACGGGGGAAACGCCAGCAGGCGCCCTGCCCGACCCTCGGCATCCGGATTTGGGCTGGCGCGCCTATACCAGTGCGGCACCCAGCGAGGATGGAACCGATTGGGATGAAATTCGCGTTCGCCACTGCATTCCGGAACCGGGAATCGAATTGACGCCTGACAGCTATATCCTGGAGTCCGGGTTCGAGGCGTTAAACGGTCTGGATTTCAAAAAGGGCTGTTATGTTGGGCAGGAAGTAACTGCCCGCATGAAGCACAAAACCGCATTGCGCAAGGGCCTGCGGCAAGTCGCCATTGACGGCGCGGCACCGGTTGGCACTGAAATCACTTCGGGCGGAAAATCAGCAGGAACACTTTTTACGCAGTCGGGAGATCGGGCAATAGCTTTTCTTCGCCTCGACCGAGCAGGCAACGACATGCGCGCAGGTGACGCCAAAATTCGACTAGTTGAATAACCTTAATTGCCTCCAAGCCGACAAGCTGTTCTGTAAACTCAAGTCAAGTTCGTTTGACCCTGGCGATATGCACGGTATCACTGGATACAAATAACTGGTCAGGATATTCGCATGTTTCGCCTTTACGCCGCGATCTGGCGCGCCAGCGCCGGACGGCAGATCATCCTAATTCTACTCTCTCTTGCGATCGCAGCGTTGGCTGCAGTTCCACTGGAGTTTCAGCGCGACATCATCAACCACCTGACAAGCGAAGAAATCAAAACTGACCACCTCATTATGCTGGGAACCGGTATGATGGGGGTCATTCTATTGAGCCTGGTTTTAAAGTGGATACTCGGATTTCGCGCCGGAACACTGGGTGAGGATCTAATTCGTCTGATCCGTCAACGCCTTCTGGTTCGTGCCATCGACGTAAACGAAACGGGTGAGGATGTCCGCAAAGGCACAATGACCACCGCCATATCCGCCGAAGCAGAGGAACTTGGAAAATTTGCCGGTGGCGCATTTTCCGATCCGGTCGTGCAGATCGGAACCCTGATCAGTGTGATTGGCTATATTTCGTCCACCCAACCCGGTCTGGGGCTAATTGCATTTTCTATGATCATTCCTCAGATCATCATAGTTCTCGTCTCCCAACGCAAAGTTAACACTTTTGTCGCCGAAAGGGTCCACATCTTACGCAGCGCCACGGACAAACTGACAATTGGCGACATTAATGAATTGGCGAAAGAAATCGACGTACAGTTTGATGAGATTTTTGAAACGCGTCGCAAGATGTTCATATGGAAACTGTCCGCCAAATTTTTGCTTAGCGTTATCAATGGCGCTGGGACAGTCGGCGTCCTAATGTTAGGCGGTTGGCTGGTTCTGAACGGAAAAACTGATGTCGGAACAGTTGTGGCGGCGACCAGCGGTCTTGGTCGTATTCAGGGCCCGACTTCGTTCCTTATTGCGTTTTACCGTCAGGTCAGCGCCAACCGGATAAAATACGATCTTTTGTTGGAGCTATTTGGCGACCATCCCGAGCAGTACCGCAGAATACGGCGTCCCTAAAAACGCAAAGGACCGCCAAAGCGGTCCTTGTTGCCAACTGGATGTATAAGTCAGGCGCGTTCCGAATACTCCATGGTTTCGGTGTTAACCACGATCATCTCGTCCTGACCGATAAATGGTGGGACCATAACTTTGACGCCATTGTCCAAAACCGCTGGCTTAAACGAATTTGCTGCGGTTTGTCCTTTGACTACGGGTTCAGTCTCAACGATTTTGCAAGTGACTTTTTGCGGTAGCGTCGCATTGAGCGCCTCGCTTTCGTAGAATTCCACAACTATGGTCATGCCGTCCTGCAGAAATGGTCGGCGTTCACCCAGCAGGTCAGCAGGCAGTTCGATCTGTTCGTAAGATTCGGTGTCCATGAACACCAGCATTCCGTCGGTTTCATAAAGAAATTGCTGATCTTTCTGTTCAAGGCGCACGCGCTCGACTTTGTCTGCCGAACGGAAGCGTTCATTCAGTTTCGAACCATTTCGCAGGTTACGCAATTCGACCTGAGCAAAAGCGCCGCCTTTACCGGGCTTTACGTGATCTACTTTGACTGCTGCCCAAAGTCCGTCATTGTGCTCAAGCACATTGCCCGGGCGAATTTCGTTCCCATTTATCTTGGGCATGACATAAATCCTTCACAAATGGTTGATGCGCCAGTTGTCGTCCCTATATCTGGCGGGAACACCCCTGGCAAGACAACGAAACCTAGTGCTGCACCTGCAGAGAGCCATGCAAATTACGCAACGCAACTATGCATTTTAGGTGTATCCGAATCGCAACAAATAGGTCATAAGGACCGTCACGCCGAAAAATGCAAGAGCAAGAAAAATAGGGAAAACGAGATGAGAGATTTCGTTGACGGCACAGCCTTTAACAATGAGCAAGGCAACCGTGCTCGGAAACTATTCGCGGCCGTCGTACTGGCCGCACTGGATGATGCCATAGCCGACGACAAGAAATACGGTAATGGCCCTGAACAGATTGCCCGATGGGCCCGCTCGCGCGATGGACGCGAGGTACTGTCGTGCGCCGGGATCGACCCAAACGAACGCGTCGTCAGCGGCCTGATGGAGTTTGTCGGTCGTGGCGTCAGGACCTCTGTCGCGTTGTCACGCGAAGAAAGCGAACGCCGTAATGCAGCGCATCAGGCCGAAGCTGCCTGATCGCACTTAATTTGATGGAAAAAACGCGCTCTTTAAACTGGGGCGCGTTTTTCTTTGGAACAGCGTGCGGCAAATAAAGCCGGATTTGTCGAATCCGCCTATGCTGGCGTTAACCGACCCATGGCAGAAGGGCCAGTCCCTTTGAGTGACAGTGAATTGGCGATCACCGGATGCTAGAAGGGTAAATCGAAACCCCGGCCAAACAATTTACGAAACAGATTTTAAACCGCGACCCTTTTATCACCGGCCAAAGGAAACTATCCAAAGCAGGTCGATAAAAGCTGTGGCGCCTGTCAAAACATGGGCGGACTTGTTCAACTTTGGCTTTTCCTTTGTCCATAAATCAGGTCATCTGCGCGTAAATGCTGGAGGCAACTTATGGCTCGGTCCATTATGATACAGGGCACCGGCAGCAATGTCGGGAAATCGGTTCTTGTGGCCGGTCTGGCACGCGCCTTCACCCGTCGCGGATTGAAGGTGGTGCCATTTAAGCCTCAGAACATGTCAAACAATGCTGCGGTTGCCGAAAACGGCGGCGAGATTGGACGGGCTCAAGCATTGCAGGCCCGCGCAGCGAAACGAAAAACGCACACCGATATGAACCCAATTCTGTTAAAGCCGGAAACAGATACTGGAGCACAAATCATCGTGCACGGTCAACGCGCCGGAACGATGAGAGCCGCAGACTACCGAAAAGACAAATCCAAACTGCTTGGTGCGGCGCTGGAGAGTTTTGACAGATTATGCGCAGATGCTGATCTAGTTCTGATCGAAGGGGCTGGTAGCCCGGCTGAAACCAACCTACGCAAGGGAGACATAGCCAACATGGGCTTTGCCTGTGCAGCTGGTGTTCCGGTCATTTTGGTCGGCGATATCCACCGTGGCGGCGTCATCGCGCAAATAGTTGGAACGCAGGCCGTTCTGGATTCTGATGACCTCGCAATGATCCGCGGCTTTTCCATAAACCGATTCAAGGGCGATGTATCTTTGTTTGATGAAGGACGAGATGTAATTGCGGCTCGCACGGGATGGCCATGTCTGGGTGTTGTGCCATGGTTTGATCAGGCATGGAGGCTACCGGCAGAGGATATGATGGATATCCGTTCTCACCCCGTAGGCGCGCTGAAGGTAGTGGTGCCACAGCTGGAGCGAATGGCCAATTTTGACGATCTCGACCCCCTGTCTGCAGAACCCGAAGTTTCAGTTGAAATTGTGCCCGCCGGCCGAGCCTTGCCCGGGGACGCTGATTTGGTGTTGCTGCCCGGAAGCAAGTCAACAATCGGGGATCTTGCTTTCTTTCGCGCTCAGGGTTGGGATGTGGATCTTTATGCGCATGTGCGGCGTGGGGGGCATGTATTAGGTCTGTGCGGTGGCTACCAAATGCTTGGTAAATCAATATCAGACCCAGACGGAGTAGACGGAAGACCCGGGAATGTACCCGGATTGGGCATGCTTGATGTAACCACCACAATGTCCGGGCAAAAGAAGGTGAGCTTACGCAACGCGATCGCTATGCCAGGCAAGGAAAGTGTCAGCGGATATGAAATTCACATGGGTCGGACCGAAGGACCCGATTGCACCCGCGCATGGTTGGAGATTGACGGTCGCCCCGAAGGTGCGGCCAGCCCTAATGGACGAGTTCGCGGAAGCTATTTACACGGAATTTTTGCGTCAGATGCCTTTCGCTCCAGCTTTCTCAAAAATTTGGGCGCAAAATCTGACCTGGCCTATGAAGACGGCGTAGAGAATATTTTGGACGAACTTGCTGAGCATCTGGAAAGACACATGGACTTAGATTTGCTGCTTTCTATGGCAGAAAATCCAAAACGCGCTTAGATGCTAACTCGTTTCCTGCGAAGCGATAACCTTGTTAATCTCTCGTCGTACCATTTTGCGTATGTTGCGCGTGATGCCTTCGCCCAACTTACCCTGTAGTTCCTGACGAACGATCTGAGCCACCAATTCGCTAAGCACGTCTTCGTCCAACGCCTTCGAACCCTCTTCCACCGACGCAGGAGCATCGGCACGATGGCTGAAAATCAAAGGCGTTTCCGTTTCCTCCTCTGCCGATTGATCGGCAGGATCCTGCGGCCATTCAACAGCTTGGTTCGGCGTTCCGGAATAAGCGTCATCACTTTCGCCATCCGGTTCCCACTGATCCTCAGTTCTGGCTATCGCGGCCTCTAGCGCCTCGATCTTCGCGCTAAGGCTGCCCGCGAGATCCCGCCTTTCACCAAGCCTTAAAGGGACGATGGGCATTGGCCCGTCGTCGAACTCTTCGTCTTGAATGTCAGGTTCGCTCGTTTCAGCATGTGGTCGAACAATATCACTGAGGTGTAAGCGCATTGGCGCAGCGATGCCTGCTGTCTCAGCCTCAGCTTTCTTTGCCTCTTCGCCACCCTCAGATTCTGTGACCAGCTTCAGTGGCGCGGATTTTTCTTCCTCGCCGACACGAAGCGCTTCGGTCAGAACCAACCTGCCCGGTTTGCGCGCGGCCGTCGGAATAAAAATGAACTCCGATTCTTCGCGTACTTCTTCACTGACCAATCGCTTAACCGAGGACAGAACATCTTCAACATCCGCATTCGTTACACTGTCAGACATAGTTCTCAATCACTCTAACCTTTGAGAACAATAGTACCCAATCCGGACCGCACTCACAACCGATTGTATTATCTCTTATTCGCGTCGCAATGCCTTGAGAACGCGGTCAAGGTCACGACTTTGCTTGCTGACCTGCGCAGGCGCCCTTTTGACTAGGTTGTAATACAGTGTAGGGTCATAAATCTGCACCGCGAGGCCAAGACGCTCTGCGGTAAGCAAACCCTGCGCCTGAAGCAACTGGTAAGCTGCCAGCGACCGCTCGGTACGTGAAACTACTTCGGCCAATTGCGCGTCCAAAAGGTCCTGCTGCGCCGCCAGGACGTCCAACGTTGTCCGAGCGCCGAGAGTGGCCTCTTCGCGAATTCCATCGAACGCGACTTGCGAAGCACGAACTCGTTCTGTCGAAGCCGTCAGGCTGGCAGTTGCTGTCTGAAAGCGAACATAAGCATCCGTGACACCTTGGGTAATGTCCTTTTGCACAATCAGCAAGTTCGCTCGCGAAGAGTCCCGCTCCGCCATTGCCCGCCGGACTGACGCAGCCAACCGCCCGCCCGCATAGATTGGTTGCGTTAGATCCAAAGAAACTCTTGCGTCATTCCTATAGTCGTCGTCTTCGTAGCTTTCAGTAATTCCAGCGTCCGCGTTCAATCTGACGTTGGGTCCTAAATTCGACCTTTGTTGCTGAACAAATAGGTCTAATGCTCGTACCTGGTGCTGGGCAGACAAGATAGCCGGATGATTACGCTGAGCCAGAGACTGCGCCTCGGATTCCGAACTTGGAAGGTTTGGCAAGCCGGGCTGTCCTGTCGTGCGTCCGGGTAACTTTCCGACAACATTAACATATTCCGCCTGAGCGGTGCTTAAATCGCCGCGTGCCCCTGCCAGGTCCGCACGAGAGCTGGCAAGCTGGGCCTCCGACAAGGCAACGTCTGTCCGTGTAACTTCACCTACTTCAAAACGGTCTTGCGAGGCCCGAAGTTCCTCAGCCGACAGGTCAACGTTGTTTTGACGGATGCCGACCGTTTCTTCCTGTAAAAGCACGCCCAAATAGGCCCTTGCTGCACGAAAAAGGACCTGTTGTTCGATATCGATAAGGGACTGCCGTGTTGAAAGTACCCTTTCCTGCGCGGATTGCTTTCCCAGAACAGATGCTCCGCCGTCGTATATCAATTGGCTGAGCGTCAACCCGGTGAAAAAGGTCGACGGTTCATCCGTGGTCAAAACACCACCGGTGCGAGCGCGCGAAAAATCCTGACGAACACGTGCCGTCCAGTCGATGATCGGCCGCAGAGCAGAAAGCGCAATTGCGACATCTTCATCCGCTGCACGCAACAAAGCCCTGTTCTGTTCTAACAAACCACTTGTGTTGTACGCGCCAATGAATGCGTCCGTTAGATTATCAGCCCAGGCAGGCCGCCCGGGAAGGGCCACCATAGCAATGCTTGCTGTCAAAGCCATTGCTTTGATCAGCTTTTTACTTGCCGTCCCACGCATGTCAAATTCCTCTCAAACCAAATTTAGGCAGCGACTGGAACAATTTGCGTCTTTGTTTTCAAGTAATCAAGGCAACAAAAAATTTTGCTGAACGACTATAGCGAAAATGCAAACATTTTGGAAAAAGCACTTAAAACTGGGGCCGATGCGTTGAATGCATATCGCCAAGTAACGTGCCCGGCCGACTTGTGTCCGATTTTTACGGTTCCCAAGTCTCCTTCCATGAATATGCAGGCGATACGTCCTTGATCCTTTAGTTGATCCAGAATTGCTTCGGGAACCCGCTCGACACCGCCTTGGATCATAATGACGTCATAGGGACCATGCTCCGCAGCGCCCAGTTCCAACGGACCAGTGTGCACAATTGCATTGTCAACATCTGCATTCATTAGAATTGTCTGCGCATCTACCGCAAGTTCTTCGTCATCTTCGACGCCAACCACCAACTGAGCCATTCGAGCTGCCACCGCCGTTGAATAGCCAAGTGCGGGGGCAATATCCAAGACAACCTCGTCGTTGGAAATATTCAGTATGTCCAAAATCTTGGCGAAGGTCCGTGGTTCTAGAATACAGCGCCCGTTACCCAGATCGATCAAATCCTCAACATAAGCGGCCTCGCGCTGTGCGTCGGGAACGAAGTTTTCGCGCTCAACTGACAGCATTGCGTCTATGATGGGAAACTTGGTCACATCTGAAGGTCGGACTTGAGTATCAACCATTGTAAGGCGGCGGGATGCGAAATCTGTCATGTCATCGCTCGTTCATGTTCCATCTTTCTGCGGCTTGTGCCACATCCATTCGGTTGCGGCAACGTCGTTAAGACCGAAACAGTACTGCGAGTCTATAGATACCTGGCCAAAGCTTGATATGACTCCGGTCGTCAGATTTCCGCTCAAACCACTGGACGTCTTCTTAGAAAGCTGGTAGAACGCCCACCACACCACAGCAAGTAATTGATTTTGCTAGAAAAGGCGAGTTGGCGGAGTGGTGACGCAGCGGATTGCAAATCCGTGTACACCGGTTCGATTCCGGTACTCGCCTCCATTTTATTCTAAATCATTGACTTAGCCCAGTGGTGCTCGGGTGTGACACAAAGTGGGACACACCTACAATGATGCACTCATCCTACCTATCCCTTTCAAGACATGGTATTTATTACTTCCGTTGGCCTATCCCTCCCTCTTACCAGCAAAAGCGAACATCTGTAAGAATATCGCTGCGTACCCGCTGCCCGCACAGGGCTGGTGATCTGGCGCGCTTTCTTGCATCTTGCGGTCGATTAATACCGGATCAAAAGAACGTGCCCCGACTAAGACAAGACCAAATCCGATCAATGGTGTATCGGTACTTCAAGACTTCGCTGGATAAATATTTGGAACAGCTAAACGACAAAGGCTTTCCAGATGAATCAATCAGTGCGATGCAACAAGAGATTGAAATCCATGAAAACGCTTGTGAAGGCGAGGATTTACTGTCTGACCTCTATCTCGACAGCGAAGAATTTTGCAAAGCCTCTGACATAAGCACACAGGACTGGGACGATAACGCGATGAACCTTCGCCGTGAGTGGCGAAAGGGGCGCAGAGATATGCTCAGGCGCGTTCTGGAGGCCGTAGAACGCCTTGAACACTACTCTTATGATGACGCCCCAGCCGTTACTTTATCGCCGCCCGCAAGGACGCTCCCCGCCTCTTCACCAATAGGCCCCGCAATTGATGACTTCATCACGGAACATTCGCGTCAGTGGGCTCAAAAAACAATCGGGCAGAACCGTGCATACCTGAATATTCTCAATGAGTACTTCGGGCCAGACCGGTTGCTGGGCACGATTACGAAGCAGGATGCAAACGAAGTCAAAAAGGTTTTGCAAGCCTTGCCATCCAGTCGGAACACTAAACCTGCACTGAAAAACATGCCTTTGATGGACGTCATCAAGCTGCCCGGCCAGAAAAAGATCGCCCCCAAAACGATCAATAGCCACATACAAATGTTCAAAGGCTTTTTTGATTGGGCTGAGCGGCACGGTTATTCTCCGCACAGCCTCTTCGATGGCATGAAGGTGGCCAAAGAGAAAAACAGTAAAGGCCAGCGCAAACCCTTCTCTCCTGAAAATATCCAGCTTTTGTACACCGAACTCACCACGAACCCGTCCGGTCTAGTGCGAAAGGACAGCCACAAGTGGGGGATGCTGCTTGGCATATTCACTGGAGCCCGGCTGAATGAAATATGCCAACTCGACATCAAGGATGTGCAGCAAGAATGCGGAACATGGTTCCTCAACATCACGGATGAAGGCGACGACGACAACAAGCGCGTAAAGTCGACAGCGGCGCGACGGAAGGTCCCGATACACCCAGATTTGATCAATCTGGGCTTTTTAGACTTCGTAGATACCCGCCGGAATGGAACCCGTCTATTCCCCGACTACAATTTCAATGCCAACGGAGGGTACGGTCGTGCCTTGGGACGCTGGTGCAACGAAAGTTTCCTACCAAAGCTGGGCCTCAAAGAGCCAGGATTGGTGTTTCACAGCTTTCGACATACGGTCGTTACGCGGCTTGGTCAGGCAAATGTGGCAGAGCCAATCATTCAGTGCATTGTTGGACACGCTCGCTCCGGTGTCACACAGGAAGTGTATCTTCGGGAGGGCTACACACTCAACCAGCTTGGAGAAACTATTGAACGTTCAGCCAACCCGGTGGAAAGGGGTTTGTGAGACGAGCAAAACTCAGGCTCTATACTAGTCAGAAAGTTGGCAAGAGAGTTGGATGCGAATTTACCGTCACTGCAAATCCTAGGGCATCATAAAGTAGCTGAGGGTGCGCATTATTTGCGTGGAGAATAATCTCAAAGAACTAAACTCGGTCTCGGTTTTGCGAACACCGTTTTTGCCCCGGCGTTAGTCGTCCCAAAACAAAGAATGGTACTGGTATATCAAAGTAGATTTTCTGTCGTCGACCCCGGAAAATTAACGTTTCAACGCATCTCAACTGACAAATCGCTTTTTTGTAGATCGCACTCAACCATTTCGGCCTCCTTTTGATCGAGCCTCACAACTACTCCTCGCGACCCTAGCAACGTCCACCACTGTGTCTTTTCAGCGCCAAGTGTTTAGTGCAGCAAAATCAAAAAGAACAAAGCACTCCGGTGAATGACACTTCGTCACAATACAGACGCCCATTGGCTCTAGGATAAATCAAGGACGAGACCTTATCGGGTCTACAGCCAGGGATATCAAAGATCTCTGCGTTCGACCTCCAAAAGCCTAATGATTATGATTAAGCATCCAAGGCCATCCCTTAAGCGCTGCAGGCGTCGAAGACACCCCATCTGCAACTTTGAAATCACCGTATACTCGACTGCCATCTGGCGCAAAAAACTGATCATGCTTGTGCGAATGGAGGTCGGGCCCGCACTCTGAGACAGCATCGCGCATACAATCCGCCATAATCTGTGCGGATTCTTCTGTCCAACCGGCGACATAGTCAGCATGAGCAGTCATACCCTTTGACAGATTGTCCATGCGATCTGATGCAAAATACCAGTCAGAGTCAAACGGTACATCCGCCCAGTTAACATTCTGGGTCAGCTGTGGAATCGTATAGGGGTGAGAGCGCGGGCAACGGCCATGAATGGAGTACGCGACGTGCTTGGTGCCTCCAGGGCTGGAAAGTATCGGCGATCCGTCGGCATTCACGGCAACGCAATCAGGAAAAATGACTTCTAATGTCAAACCATCGTGAGGAGAAATCCGAATGTCACCCCCCCAAATTTCTTGATCTTTCTTGCTTACAACGACACCGTTAGACCCTTTTACATCTGCGTTGGTCAAAATTTCAAGGCCTTGCGGAATTGGTTTGATCTTGCTGCGATCATTCACCCAACTCTTGTAATAATTTATTATAGACGTAGGGAGAACAACTTCCCCTCTTTCGTTAAAGAGCGCCGGAATCCAATAAGCAGAACGGTTCGTCACACCACCATCGCAGGTCGTCCGACCCGAGTGGATAATGTCATTACTAGTGCTGTTAGCATCAACCTCGGAATTACCAAAAAACATATGCAGATGAGCTGCACCGGGTTGCCCGGGATAAACAACCGGGTCATCATACGAAAAGTGTGAAGGCACGCAAAAAAAGCGAAAACCATGACCGTCTATGTTGCCCTTCTCACCGCGAGGTACAGGCATAGACCCCTTATCGGTACCGCGCGTGACGACATGGTGGAAATCCGACGACGCGTGTTGCGCGCTTGTTTGGCTTGCTGTCCCTCCGACGGCTAATATGCACATCGTCATTAGCAAATTGACGTAACCAGATGCAGCGACAGACCTGCGCTTGGTTTGCCCTGAGGAACTTGAAAAGCTCTCGACAAAGGCCGCCAGAAAAAAACGATCGGTCATCTTTGCTGTTCCTTTCACTAACTACAAACTACCACCTCTATGGCGGGCACTCGGTTGATTACTAAAATAACTTAGTTATCCCCGCGCTCATATCAAATCCTTAAAAAAAATTGTCGCAGCTACTTCCAACAACGGAAGTCTTTGTGAATAAATGCACCCAAATCAGAACATATTGTTTAATCCTGTAGGTCTGTTGCCTGAGTGAGTTCTTCAGTTCCGCGAGAATGTGGCTCGACTATGGGCTTTTTGCCCGGCCCTAAGACTTAAAGACGAAGTCGAAGTCGAAGACGCAATCTGACGGGAATCCACTGAATCGTGAATCCATAAACCGTTACTCAGACGCTTTGGTCTGCGAAAATCACGGCAGCTCAGAAGTGAAACGCCACCGCTGCATAAATCCCGTTCTGGTCGACATCATAAGCAAACTCGCCACTATCGCGATCAGTGGAATAGTCTATTCCATAGAATTGATAGCCGAAGCGCAAAGACGTATTCTCCCACCCCTGCCAGTCAAACCCGGCCAAGACTAAATACTGAAGATCATCGCCGTTCACGCCAAATCCGCTCAGTTCCGCACGGGCTCCAAAACCCCATTTATCATTGATTTCAGTCGCATACCGCAGGGTAATCAGCGGCTCGAACCATTCTTCAGTACCACCAAGGGAAAGACTTGGACCCGGGGTATTTATGTCAATTTCTTGCTTGAGCCGATTCCATTTAACACCAATCGCCGCATCAGCAGCGTATCTTCTGCCCGAAGCATTTACACCGTTTGCGAACCGGTAAGCGCCCTGCAGGTTAAAAAACGTTTGACGGACATCCACTTCGACATCCGTTCGTCCTGCGCCAATTGGTAAAGTGCCGTCTTCGCCAAGCTTTACATAGTAGAGTTCGGAAACGATGCCAAAATCTCCGTTCCATCCCTCATACCGAACGGACAGAGCACCCTGCAAAATGTCCAACACTTCGTTCAGACTCAAATCCAAATCGACACTGCTACCGTCGACCGTTGATGTGCCCTTGGTAGAGAATGGCAGAAACAAATAAGGAGTAATCGAATGGCGCCAAGATCCATCTTCAGCCGGAGATCGTGAAAGCGCCTGGGCATCAGCAATACTCGGCGTCGAAATCGCAATACATGCGCCTAACGCTGCAAACGAAGCAACCTTTCTAACATTCAACATTCTTCATATCCAAATCTGATTTCATGTAATCAGTATGGTAGAGGGTCAGTGGGTGTGCCGACCAGAAAAAAATCCGTTTTGTTGTCCGAAGGATAGAAGACAAATTGCGTTGACGCCACCAAACGTCAGGTGAAAATGCGGTCTGGCATAACAGCCGATCACTAGCGGCAGCCCATCAAAGCGACCAATCACGCAATTGGTGACCCGAATCTTCTGCCTAAAGTTTTAGTATGAGAAGTGGTACCGCCTCCCTGGCTTGAACAGGGGACCTCTGGATCCACAATCCAGCGCTCTAACCAACTGAGCTAAGGCGGCACTCGTGGAGGGCGATTTATCGAACACGCACTGGGATTGCAAGTCTATTAAAGTTGAATTCTCCAGCTTTGTTCGACCAAATCCACGCCGAAAGAATGCACCGGCTTACTATCGACCAACTGCCACCCAAACGCGCGGTAGAGAGCGCAGGCCGCGCGATGGCTTTCATGTGTCCAAAGCACCATCTCGCGATAGCCTGCAGTCCTAGCAAACTCCATGCACTCATCTAACAAGTGCCTCCCAATCCCCTGCCCCCGGGCTTCAGGCACTAACAGGAACAAGCGCAGCTTGGCACTATGATCGTCCTGAGCAACACAAAAAATGCTGCCTAAGCGTAATCCGTTCTTCTCGGCGATCCAGCCGCACTCGCGCCTGGGATCATAATCCGCAAGGAAGTCATTCAGGATTTGGGCCACCAATCGCCCGAAGGATTCGTTGAACCCTTCATCGCGCGCATATAGCAAGTCATGCTGTTTAACCAACCATTGTGCATCATCGGCGTGAAAGGGCCGAAGGGTAACATTATCCATACTTCTTTTGTGCGCTTTGGTCGCTTGATTCTCAACCCATCGCGCTGTAGCAAAAAGGCTCATCGGAGGCGCACATGGGCATAAATACCGAACGCGACATAGAAGCGAACCTGCAGATCGGACCGACTGATCAGGGCATGGTTCGTCTGTTCATCGAAGCTTCGGATGCTGAGATTCCGATGGACTTTGACCCGGACGAAGCTGAAGAGATCGCCGAAGAAATTCGCGCCGCAGCCCAAGCAGCGCGGGCGTTAAGGGACTAGGCTGTCAGACACGCGGGTCACGCAGCACGTGCAATCTGCGTGCAGCGTCGGTGGCGAATTTCTGGATCATTTTCTTTCGCCGCGCTGGTGCGACCTTGGTCTCAGGACCGATGCGGATAATTTCAGCGTCATAAGCATCTGCAATGATCAATCCGGTTTCAGGCGGCAAGAGATCGACGGGAAATTCTGTGTCGACGGCCCAAAAAAATCGATCGCACCATTCCAGATAGCCCTGCCATTTCGAATCTGACTGATAGTCGGCCCGACTTGATTTGCATTCAATCACCCAAAGCTCACCCTTTGGTCCCAATCCCATAACGTCTACACGCAAACCGCGGGTCGGGACAAATTCCTCAATGGAAACATAACCATGGGTTACAAGGTGCCGCGAAACCCCTCGGGCCAATCTTTGTCCAGGATGCAATTCTAGATTCATTCTCAAAATGTGAACAATTAGTGAACAAAAATCAAGCACGACTTCTCTTGACATGATACCTATCGGTATCGTAAAAACACGAAACCAAAAGGTATCTAATCGAGGAGCGCATGAACACACAAACTCAAAACGCGTTTCGCGCGCTGGCAGATCCAACACGCAGGGACATAGTTCAAATGCTGGCGTCCGAAGACATGACAATCGCGCAGTTGACCGGACATTTCGATATGACCCGCGCTGCCGTCAAAAAGCACTTAACCGTTCTTTCAGACGGCGGGCTGATCACGTTCGAGGCTCGCGGACGGGAACGCATCAACCGACTTGAACCTAAGGGAATGGCCCCTGTTCTGGACTGGCTCAGATACTTTGACCGGTTCTGGGACGACCGCCTCGCCAATCTCAAAAATGCTATTGAAGGAACAAATAGATGACTGACGCAGTTTTGCAGAAAACCATTTTTCTTCGCGCAACACCCGAAACGGTTTGGGACTATCTAACCGAACCTGACCGGCTTGCGGAATGGTTTCACAAACCCGAACGCCGTCTGGCAGAAGGTCAAAAACTTGAAATGTTTGGAACGACAAGCAGCGACCTATTGATCTGGGGCGAGGTCCGTCAGGCGCGGAGGCCGGAATATCTTGAGTATACTTTTACGGTCAAACCCATGGGAGATGCTGTGAGCGTCGTAAGATGGACGCTAGAGCCAGTTTCAGGTGGCACGCGGCTTGGCCTTGTTCACGAAGGCCTCCCACAAGGAGCAGAGGCCTTTGGGTTGATCCTGGCGTTGGACAATGGTTGGGACGAACACTTTGGCAAGATGCGAACGGCATTACACGAAACTGTTGACGCATGACCTCTTGTGGAATCCCGCTTCAGACCCTAACTAGGCGCGTGGCGGGTTCTGCCCTTCTCGTGTTAGGCAGCATTCCGGTGGCCTTAAGCAATTCCGAGGGAGCTGGCTCTGTTCAGGTCCTGGCCTGATTACCTGGCGCCCACCTGTATTAACAGGTCCTCGGGAATCAAAGCCCCACGGATGACTGGCGGTCCCGCCACTTGATCCTTCAACGTGAGGATCGCGACTCTTGCCGGATCAACGCTGGTTTCAAACTTTGCGTGATCGGCGTTCCTCGACGCGGACCATCGTGCTTTTCAGCCAAATTCATGATTGCGTAAGCGAATTGGACACCCGCGAAAACGATCCCGTTCATAAACCAGATCATCAGCAAGGCCATCAGACCAATCTCGGACCCCATAATGAGATCGCGAAGATTAGCAACGTTAAGTGCCAGAAGAACCGTGACGAATATTGCCGAAATCAAAAAACCAAGTGCAACTTGGGTGATGTAAAGGCGGATGAGCTTAGGCATTTCAGACCTCCTTACGCGCCATTCAAAGAATAGCTCGAATTTGGTTTGGGTAAAATGGTCCGGGGCGTGTCAGAATGCCTCGGGCTTGGCCTCACGCGCCATGTGATCAAGCACCGCGTTAACGAATTTTGGCTCTTTTCCCTCGGGGAAAAAAGCGCGCGCAACGTCGACAAATTCGGTAATGACGACCTTTGGCGGTGTCTGCCCTTGGGTCAATTCTGCACCAGCGGCCCGGAACGTGGCCCGCAACGTCGGGTCAATCCGGTCGATGGGCCACTTTGCCACCAAAGCTCGGTCGGTCATCTGATCAATGGGTGCTTGGTAGTTTACCGCGTCATCCACAAGCTTGCGAAAGATCGAAATGTCGCCGTCCAACATTTCTTCGCCCTCATATACAGCGCCGAAACGGTGATCCAAAAATTCGCGAACCACTTGATCTGTTGTTTGCCCGGACTGTTCCATCTGAAAAAGGGCCTGCACGGCGTAGAGCCGCGCGGCAGATTTCATCAAACGCTTTTTGTCGACCGGTTTTTGGGTCGCTTCTTTTCGGGTCATGCCGTTGTGGATCCGTTACTGCCGTCCGCCAAGAGAATGGACTCGGACGGCGGTTTGAACCCGACGCCCTTACGAGAAGCCCCCCACTTACGGCTGAGCGCAATCAGATGCAAGGCTGCTGCGGCCGCTCCGCCGCCTTTGTTCATTTTTTCAGGGTTAGCGCGTACTTCTGCTTGCTCTTCATTCTCAACAGTCAAAATGCCATTGCCAATGCATAAACCTTGAAGTCCCATCAGTTGAATTGCACGGCTGGAGTCATTGCAAACAGTTTCATAATGAGTTGTCTCACCTCGAATGACGCAGCCCAGTGCGACGTAGCCGTCGAAGTTGCATTGTCGATCCGCCATCGCGATCGCTGTGGGAACTTCCAACGCACCAGGTACTTCGACCACTTCACACGTGCCGCCAACTGCTTCGATCTGGGTTTTGGCACCGGCAACCAAATTGTCAGAAATGGCGCGATAGAAAGGCGCAACGACGATCAGAAGTTTGACCGGATTGTCAAATTCGGGCGTTGGCAGTACGCCATGTTTGTCTTGTTCAGCCACGATCAATCATCCCCAAGAATTGCGCGGGTGCCAACGATGGACAAGCCAAATGCGTCAAGCCCCAGATATTTGGTTTCCGGTGAATCGGTCAGTAGAACCAATTCCTGAATACCCATCTTGGACAAGATCTGAGCCCCAAGACCGGTTTGCTTAATGGTTCTAGGACCTTCCTCTTCCGCAGCGTACAGCGAATTGCGAGGCTGGCGAAACAGGCAAACAACACCACGCCCTTCTTCCGCGATCTTTTCCATCGCACGCGGTAGCTCACGCGGTGACTTTGGGCCCAATCCCAAGATATCCGGCGCTTCGTGCAGGGCATGTGTTCGGGTCAGAACCGGTTCAGGGGTGGTAATGTCGCCCTTTACCATAACAACATGTTCAATGCCGTGCGTTTGGTCAGTGAAAATGCGCATTTCCCACTCACCACCATATTCCGAATTCACCACCTCGCGCGAAGTTTCGACAACAAGATTGTCATTGCGCGAACGGTAGGCAATCAGATCGCTTATCGTACCTATTTTCATATTGTGTTGTTTCGCGAATTCTACCAAATCCGGCAGTCTGGCCATTGTGCCATCCGGATTCATGATTTCGCAAATCACACCAGCGGGTTTCAGACCCGCCAAACGCGATATATCGACTGCCGCCTCTGTATGGCCAGCGCGCACCAGTACACCGCCCCTTTTTGCCCGCAACGGAAAGATATGACCGGGCGTCGCGATGTGGGCCATCGTGTTCTGTTCGTTGATGGCCGTAGAGACTGTCAAAGCGCGATCTGCAGCTGAGATACCCGTCGATACGCCTTCGCGTGCTTCGATCGACACAGTGAACGCGGTTTCATGACGGGACGAGTTGTTTACGGCCATCAGTGGCAGCCCAAGCGCATCAATGCGTTCAGCCGTCATTGGCAAACAGATCAACCCTCGGCCATGCGTGGCCATAAAGTTAATAGCCGCCGCATCCGCGAATTCCGCTGCTATCACCAGATCACCCTCGTTTTCACGATCTTCGTGATCAACCAGAATGTACATCCGACCCTTACGCGCTTCGTCGATGATTTCTTCGATCGGGCTGATCGCCTCACTTAACTGGGCCTCGACCGGTCCTGGAGTTTCAAAGCTCATTTGGCAGCCTCTCGCTGAGCATTCATGCTGGGCGGGATAGACCAGTCGAACCCCAATGACCAGAGTGCTTAAAGGACCATGCGGTTGAAATGTGCATTCGACTAAGTATCTCGGCTCATTTCCCGCCCCTTTTGCCCGCTGTCAGAGATTGGTGTCGATTGCCACCTCCCCCGGATTTCCCGAATTTCATTATCCAAATGTTAACTAATTTGCGCTTAGCAGCGTGTGATTATCCAAAAAGCGGCGCACCAAGTCGCCCATTTTTAATTAATGCCAAGCCTGATCGGTCAAAAATTGATTTTACAAATTTAGGACTAGTGAATTGACATATCCGTTGGGCAACACGGCCTCCGGCGCCTCTCTGAAAGAGGTAATTTGGCGAAATCGGCTTTTGGTTTCTATTGTCGCGCTCCACGCACTTGCTGGAATAGCCGTGGGACAGCATCTTGGCATATCGTATTGGTCGTCGGCTTCCACAAAAATACTGGGTGTTTTGTTAAACCTGTCTGCATTTGCTTTCGCCAACTACGTATTGTCGCGATTTGCGGTTGCAGTTTTTCGTGTGAAACCAAAGAAACCAATAAGTTGGATGATCGCGGATTTCCGAAAGATCGTTTCAAACCGTTCCGCGACCTCAGACACGTTGATTGGTTTTATGTGCATCGCCGTGCTCACAGTTTCATATTCTTATCTCAAAACCGTTTTACCTTTGCTTCAACCTTATTTCTGGGACCCGTTGTTCGCGAATTTAGACAGAACTTTGCACGGCCAAGATACTTGGCAACTGCTGTGGCCGGTTCTTGGAAACCCTTACGTAACAACCTTGATCAACCTTGCCTACCACAGCTGGTTTTTCCTTATTTATATAGCAGTATGCCTTGCTTGTTTTGACCGGCGAAATCCTGGCCGCAGCATGGTTTTCCTAGTTGCCTTCGCATTGTGTTGGTCACTCGGCGGCAACCTGTTCGCGACCTTGTTCGCATCAGTTGGGCCCGTTTATTTCGAAGTTTTCGGTTTTGGTGACACATTTACTTACCAGATGGAACTCTTGCACGCATCCAACGAAATCAGCCCGGTCGCGGCCTTGCAATGGCAACAAGTCCTGTTCGATGGACATTTCAACGGCGGTCCAATTCGCGGCATTTCAGCAATGCCCAGCATGCATGTTGCGACCAGTACCCTGCTGGCGATTTACGCTTTCAGTTATACACGCTGGTTAGGATGGTTGATGACGGCTTTCGCGGTGGTCATTCTTGTGGGATCCATCCACTTGGCATGGCACTATGCAGTCGACGGCTATGCAGCGCTCCTACTGGCGATTTTGTGTTGGCGAACTGCCGAGTTGTTAAACAGGCGATTTGGCCCGACAGCGCCACGCCTATGACATCTCGGCCAATCGAGCAACATACCGCGCCAAAGTGTCTATTTCCAAATTAATCCGATCACCGATGGCGACGTCTCCCCATGTAGTGACCTCTTTCGTGTGGGGAATAAAGTTTATGCCAAAGTCGCATCCTTCCACGTCATTGACTGTCAATGACGTGCCATTCAGAGCAACGGAGCCTTTTGGTGCAATAAATCGTGCCAATTCCTTGGGAGCGCGCAATGTCACGCGGGTACTGTCGCCTTCGTCTTCAACAGCCACGACCTCGGCAACACCATCCACATGACCCGAGACAATGTGACCGCCTAGTTCATCCCCAACTTTTAACGCGCGTTCTAGGTTTACGCGCTTACCCAGCTTCCAAGAATCCAGATTGGTTTTTGAGATAGTTTCTGCGCTCACCTGCACATCGTACCAGTCTTCACCCAACGCAACCACGGTAAGGCATACCCCGTCGCTGGCGATGGAGGCTCCAATATCGATAGAGCTGGTATCATAGCTGGTGCGAATGCGTGCGCGAAGATCGCCCTGCTGATCAAGCTCGGTGATTGTGCCAATGTCAGTGACAATCCCTGTAAACATGCGATAAATCCTTTGAGCCTAGCGTTGAGAGCCGAGGTAAAGGTCACCGTCCCTCCCGGCAAGACCTGTCTTGCCGGGAAACTGACAAACCGGCATTATTCTGGCAACAAACATAACCAAGAGCAGCACATAAAAGACAATGTTTCAGGTCGCAGACAATTCCAAACAGCGCGTGTTCCTGTTTCTGCAAGGGCCACACGGTCCATTTTTTTATTCACTGGGCCGTATGTTGAGAAAAGCAGGTGCTCATGTCTGGCGCGTAGGATTCAACGCAGGCGATCAGGTATTCTGGACAGATCCGGCTAGTTATATCGCCTTTCGGGAACCGGTCGACGAGTGGCCAATTTTTCTTGAAGGTCTAATCAGAGAACGGAATGTGACGGACATCGTTCTCTACGGAGATACCCGCCCAATCCATGCCCACGCGGTAGAAACTGCCAAGTCCCTAGGTCTTGTTGTCCACGTGTTCGAGGAAGGGTACCTGCGGCCATGGTGGGTGACTTATGAGCGCGATGGCTCCAACGGGAACTCGCGTTTAATGGACCTTGACGTTGCTCGCATGCAGGACGCGCTTGCACAGTCCCATGTTCAAAGCCCCCCGCCACCGTCGCATTGGGGGGACATGAGACAGCATATTTTTTATGGCGCCGCTTACCATTGGTGCCTGCTGTTTCTAAATCGCGGTTACCGCAACTTTCGCACTCATCGAGAGCTGCCTGTACCGACAGAGTTCCGGCTTTATTTTAAGCGCCTGCTGTTCATGCCGATACATCGCCTACAGCGCAGGTGGGCCACCAATAGGGTGCGCCGTGGAGCATTTCCCTATCATTTGGTTCTGTTACAACTTGGGCATGACAGTTCAGTGCAATCCCATTCTGAGTATTCAGGAATGTGCGAGTTTCTTCAGCAGGCCATAGCCGGGTTCGCCATGGGCGCACCCTCGCACCATCATCTCGTTATTAAGGAACACCCATTAGAGAACCATCGCGAACCATTGCGGAAAAGGGTTCGACAGCTAGCGAAAGAATACGGAGTCAGCGAACGAATACATTATGTCCCGGGTGGCAAAATGGCTGGATTGCTGGACGAGGCGTGTTCGGCCATGACTATAAACTCGACAGCCGGCCAGCAGGCGTTATGGCGCGGCATTCCGCTCCGCGTTTTTGGGCGTTCAGTCTATGATAAACCGGAATTTGTATCCCGGCAGCCAGTCGCTGCATTCTTTGCCAATCCTGAAACGCCGGACGCAGCAGCATATCGCACTTACCGTCGTTTTCTTCTTAAAACCAGCCAAGTGCCTGGCGGGTATTATTCTCGCCGCGGACGGCGGCAATTGTTGAGACGGGCCGTAGATATGATGCTTCAGTCGGAGGACCCTTATCAAATCGTCCTAAATGGCGACGCGGCTGTCACGCCACAGTTGAAAATTGTAAACTGAACAACGGCTACCTGTTGCTGGAAGTTGCAAACAAAACCGTGTAACCTACCCAAAAGAAAGAAAACTGAGGACAATCGGCAGTGACTCGAATTCCTACCCGATGGATACGGGCGGCATCTTTTGTGGTGGTCGCTGGCTTGCTGGCGGCCTGCCAACTTCCTAAGGCCGGCCCTAACAAGGACGAGATTCTGGCCGGGTCTACCGTAAACGGCGGCAATGCATATGTCGTTGAAGTGGATGATCGTGTGACCCGTGCGACTGCTGCCGTGCCGAAATACGGCTTCTCGCAGTCATTTCGTAGTGCGCAAAGTCTGGCATCGGACACTGTGCGCCCTGGTGATGTCTTGGGCTTAACAATTTGGGAAAACGTCGACGATGGCCTGCTGACAACTGGAACCGGTTCCGCCACTGCGCTGGAAGAGGTCCAAGTAGATAGCGATGGTTTTATCTTCGTCCCTTACGCAGGTCGTCTTCGCGCAGCTGGAAATACTCCTGAGCAATTACGCAACCTTATCTCATCCAGGCTTGAGGAGCAGACCCCAGACCCTCAGGTTCAAGTTCGACGCGTTGCTGGCGATGGTGCGACTGTTTCCTTGACAGGTACCATTGGTGCGCCGGGCGTGTATCCGATCGAACGGCCCACCCGTACTCTCTCGGGAATGCTGGCTAACGCGGGCGGTGTAACGGTGGCTTCGGACATTGCGATGGTGACTGTGATCCGAGGCAAACACAAAGGCACGGTCTGGTATGAGGACCTGTTCCGCTCACCTGGCACCGACATCGCCCTGCGCAACGGCGACCGGATTTTGGTCGAAGAGGACAGCCGATCCTACATTGCTCTGGGTGCCACGGGCGGCCAATCCCGTGTGTCTTTTGAAAGCCAGGATCTTTCTGCACTCGAGGCGCTCGCCCAGGTTGGCGGTCTCCAGCCTCTATCGTCGGACCCGACAGGCATTTTTGTGCTTCGTAGGGAGCGACAGGATATTGCCCGCAACGTCATAGGCCGCGCCGATTTGCAAGGCGATCAACGGATGATCTACTTGTTGAACCTGACCTCGCCCAATGGCCTGTTTGTTGCGCGGGACTTTGTCATTCGCGATGACGACACGATCTACGTGACCGAAGCGCCGTATTCTCAGTGGTCCAAGTCCGTTTCCTTGATTGCCGGAGGTCTAACGCCCTTTGCGAACGTAGCTACCCTGACGGGCGGTTGAACTGTGCGTCCTGAAATGGACCATGCGGCCGGGACCGAGCGCAGGCGGTTGTTTGTCTATAATGGCGGGTTTCTTGCACAGCGACAAGTTCGCCGAATTTTATCCCTATCCGGCTACGACCTGAGGATTGGTCTGCCCGGAACCGACGATATGGTCGGGATTTGGGGCGACAGTCCCACATCGCATCGTGGAAGGCACATAGCCGAAAATCGCGATTCCCCGCTTCTGCGCGTCGAGGACGCTTTTTTGCGATCACTGCACCCCGGTCGCGAGGGCGAAGCACCGTTGGGATTGTTGCTGGATCGAGCCGGGGCTCATTTCGACCCTTCGAAACCATCAGATCTAGAGCAGCTACTAGCGACTCACCCACTGGATGACACCGCGCTTCTGGATCGCGCGCGCGGCGCAATCGAACGTTTGCGCGAACTAAACCTCAGCAAATTTTCCGCATTTGACCCGGAATGCGCCCCACCCGACCCCGGATATGTACTAGTGGTTGATCAAACGCAGGGCGATGCGGCGGTGAGGGCCAGCGCAGGCAACCCGGCGCGGTTTCGTGAGATGCTGGTCATGGCGCAAGAAGAAAACCCGGGTGCTCGGGTAGTCATTAAATCGCACCCTGAAAGCATCTCTGGTTACCGACAGGGTTTCTACTCAGATTCAGATCAAAATGAACGAGTGTCACTGCTGACTGATCCGATAAGTCCGTGGCCGTTGCTGGAAGGTGCAGTAGGTGTTTACACCTTGTCCTCTCAACTTGGGTTCGAGGCGATATTGGCTGGTCACAAACCAAGGGTGTTTGGGCAGCCATTTTATTCAGGATGGGGACTGACAAGTGATGAAAATCCCCTACCCCGTAGGCATCGGAACCTTACCAGGGCACAAATATTCGCCGCGGCCATGATCCTGTATCCCTCTTGGTACGACCCCTATCGAGATCAGCTGTGTCAGTTAGAGACAGTTCTGGACACTCTTGAGGCGCAGGTTCGTGCTTGGCGCGAAGATCGAAAAGGCTGGACTGCTTCTGGAATGCGCATTTGGAAACGTCGACACCTTCAAATGATGTTCGGGCGCGAGCAAAAAATACGATTTACGGGCGGTCCTCCATCGGATAGCGAACGCCCTCATATGACCTGGGCCAGACATGCGGGACAGGATCAAGACGTAACGCGTATAGAAGATGGGTTCCTTAGGTCCCGTGGACTTGGTGCCCAACTCGTGCCGCCAATGTCATTGGTGACAGACAATCAGGGCATCTATTACGATCCAACTCGCCCAAGTCAGTTAGAGGACTTGATCACAAGACGCGAAACTTTGCGCGCAGATCAAAGACTTCGTGCGGAACGCCTGACTGCGCGTTTGGTTTCGGATCGATTGAGTAAATACAATATCGGCAATTCCACTCCCGGCTTGCCGAAAGGTCACCGCATCCTTGTTCCTGGGCAAGTTGAGGATGATGCGTCGATACAGCTTGGAACTGGCAGTATCAGAACCAATCGAGATCTTTTGCTTGAAGTACGCAAAGCTAACCCGGATGCAATTCTGATTTATAAACCTCACCCCGACGTCGAAGCCGGTCTGCGAGAGGGACAGTTGGACGCAAACTATTCAGCAGATTATGTTGTCCAAGACTGTGATCCCGCGGAATTGCTGATCCAAGTAAATGAGGTTTGGACTATGACCTCTCTATTGGGGTTCGAGGCTTTACTGCGAGGTGTTCCGGTTACAACGCTTGGTGCTCCGTTTTATGCCGGATGGGGGCTGACAACGGATTTGGACAACGTTCCTGCCCGGCGCGGTGCCCGACCATCTCTGATGGGATTGGTGCATGCGACTTTGATCGACTATCCACGCTATCTGGACCCAATCACTGGGCAACCCTGCCCCGTCGAGGTGGTTGTGGATCGTCTGGCATCGCGGCAGCAGGCCAAAAGCGGCCTTGGCAATAGCTTATTGTCAAAACTGCAGGGGGCGCTGGCGACTCATGCGCACCTTTGGCGTTAAGCCGATCCAGCGCGTCCCCACCGATGCATGACGTCTCCGCCAATAACTGGAGCTTCAATCAGATCGAAACGCGGGGCACCGTCAAGCGAATCCAAGCCCAAAGAACCGATTGCTGGCAACCCCTCGGCGCCGATGGCTAACCCGGCACTGAACACCACAAGTTCATCCACTAAATCCTCGGCCAAAAGAGATGCCGAGAGCGCAGATCCGCCTTCACAGAACACTCGTGTTAGTCCAGCTTGTCCAAGTTGCTTTAACAAATCAGCGGCATCAATCTGATGGTCGTCCAATGCGCACGGGATCAAACGCGCACCCAAACCTTCCCATGTACGGGCCTTTTCCGCGTCCGGATGCGGCCCGTGACATAACCAAAGTGGAATTTCGGCAGCCGTGCGCGCCAATTGCCCAAGCAGGGGAAGATCAAGGTGCCGAGAAACAACAACTCTAACCGGTTGGCTGTCTATACCAAGGTCCCTGACTGTAAGTGAAGGATCATCGGCACGTGCTGTTCCTGCGCCAACCATCACCGCATCGTGACGCGCTCGCATTGCATGAACGGCCCGTCTAGCCTTGGGGCCAGTAATCCACTTACTGTGGCCAGTCCCGGTCGCAATTCGACCATCGAAGCTGCTGGCGAGTTTGAGTGTCACAAACGGCCGTCCCTGCTCTGTTTTTAGAAAGAAACCCGATAGATCGCGGGATGCCTGTTCCATCAAAACGCCGGTTGTTACTTCGACGCCAGCGTCTTGCAACATGGCAAATCCCTGCCCGGCCACACGTGGATCGCTGTCTTCGATTGCACTCACGACCCGGGCAACGCCAGCGTCGATCAGGGCCTGAGCACAAGGTGGGGTCTTTCCAAAATGCGCGCACGGCTCCAACGACACATAAGCCGTCGCGCCCCGCGCAAATTGGCCAGCCTGCGTCAGGGCCTCAGTCTCAGCATGCGGTCGACCACCAGCTTGCGTCCAACCTCGACCTACGATCCGCCCATCGCGCACAATAACACAACCGACCGAAGGATTTGGCCAACACACCCCTTGACCGCGCCGCCCAAGAGAAAGGGCCAACGCCATGAATCGCTTATCTGTTTCGCTCACTCGTCCGAATTAGGCTGCGGCGGGCGCAGCTCGTGGACAAATTCCTCGAAGTCATCGGCCGCCTGGAAATTTTTGTAAACACTCGCAAACCGAACATAAGCAACTGTGTCGATCCGGGCCAGCGCCTCCATGACGATTTCACCAATTTTGTTGGATGGAATGTCTGTGTCACCCATGCTTTCTAAGCGGCGCACAATTCCCGAAATCATCTGATCGATTCTTTCCGGATCGATTGGACGCTTCTGCATCGAGATGCGGATCGATCGCTCAAGTTTGTCGCGATCAAAATCCTCACGTTTTCCGTTGGTTTTAATGACGACGAGATCGCGCAGCTGCACCCGTTCGTACGTGGTGAAACGGCCACCACATGCAGGACAAAATCGACGCCTGCGGATCGCGACGTGATCCTCCGCCGGGCGTGAATCTTTTACCTGAGTATCAATATTTCCGCAAAACGGGCAGCGCATACGCCGTCTCCTCGTCCCTTTTTCCGCCTCTTATTGTAAGCGCTTCGGCTCACTTATCCACAACTATAGGGCAGCCGCTAGAGTTTGGGTAGTCGGAAATTTCAACCGCAAGATAAAGGGGTCATGCGAAGTGGGCGGCTACTTTGCGGTTATGTGGAGCATTGCGGTGCTCGAACAGGAATAATCCTTGCCAAGTACCAAGTGCCAGATGACCATTTGAGACCGGAACCGACAGTGACACCGGCAACATTGCAGCCTTGATATGCGCCGGCATGTCATCTGGCCCTTCATAAGTGTGACACAGATAAGACATTTCGGGATGATCCGCAGATGGCACCAACCTGTTGAAGTATGCGCGAAGGTCCATCTGCACATCAGCATCAGCGTTTTCCTGAATCAGCAATGAACAGGAGGTGTGGCGTACGAACAGCGTTAACAAGCCATCCCCCGCGATCTGATTGACCCATTCACTAACAGAGCCGGTGAACTCGTAAAGTCCGGCTCCGTTTGTATTAATGACGAACTCGCTCAACATTTAAAAACCTGACCTCGTCATCGCAAAATCGGGATTGCGCGGCACCTTCCATTCGCTCCTTGCACAGACATGCTTTCGCCCACAGCAAATGCCTGAAACGAGCTGTTCTGTTGCGGAACATTTGTAGGCATTTTGAGAGAGAACTGAACGGCAGTGCGACGACCCGTTGTCACACTAGGGCCATAGCCGCGCAGAACATATATCCGCTGCTGCCAACCTGCACCAAGCTTTCTGCGTGCGAAATCAGCAGCAGCACACCAATACCCGTCGACATCCTGACGCGCCCGCGGGATCACTTCAAAATCCGTGGAATTCATAGGTTCCGTTCTATACCCGTTCGGAGCAGAACTTGCTGCAGTCGGAACAGTCAAAGCAATCGCCGCGGCGATTGAATAGGCAAAAAAACTTTTCATCTTTAACTTCTTTCATGTTGGAACATGAATGGTAGACTAGGCCTTATCTCCAGGTAAAAAAGTACACCTCACGCACTTTTAAGCGTGATCCGTATCATCGTGAAATCGAGTTAGCCAGTCGTGATTTCGGATCAACCTATCCAACCCCGATCATAATGGCATATTGCGGCACGATTTGATTTTGTTGTGTCGGGGAGCCCACTGAGCGGGTTGGTAATCCGCACATTCAGGCTCTGCCCCATCCCCATAGGGTTCTTACCCGACAACGCGGCAAACTTATTCTCACCCTGCCATCCCGTCTTGGTCGCGTCTGACAGTTCTTTTCGAATTCCAGCCAAAAACGTAAGTGTCGGCGACATAAATGCTCGTTCTTTGCGGATATCTACTAATTTTTGCTAACAAAACGTTTTCAGATGGGCTTGACGTTTGGTCAAGCCGACGGTCAGACATTAGTATGGATGTAGATATTGCAAGGATTCAATTACTCACCCGTGTCTTGGAAGACCGCACACAGGATCCAACATTGGTGGATCAGGTCTTGCAAGACAGCGGTTTGAGCAGATCTGAAATTGCGCCACCTGCAACGACTTACAACTCCCACGGAGAAGCGCGGTTTGTACGAAAAGCATGTGACGCGGTTGCGGACATCACGTTCGGCGCGCAAGCCGGATTGCAATTCAGTTCATCTTCAAGTGTCACCGCATATATCAGCAAATATTCGCGTGATCTGAAACAAGTCTTGGAAAACACTTCGCGTTTTCACAAGATCATTGACCCCTCGCTGGCATTCAACCTGCATGTGTCGGGAAATTCCGCAACTCTGGAGGCGGAATGGAAGGATGCAACGTTTTCTCGTTATCACAGAAGGACCGAATTCCTTCTGTTCGCAGGAGTTGCACGGATGAGGGCGCTGACCCAAGTGAACGTTCGTCCAATCCAAATGCGTTTTCAGCATGAGGTCGGGCGTCACGCTGCAGCATATGAGAAAATCGGCGGGTTCCCGGTGGAGTTTGGCACAGAGCGACTGGAAATCATCCTTTCGCTGGAATCGCTGGATCTACCAGTGCCAACCTATGATCCCAGTTTGAGGGAGCATTTATTGGAATATGGCGAAAGACTATTGGCCGAACGGTATTCAGCTAGACCAAAATCCCGGGCATTGGTCGAAGGCTTGGTTACCCGATGCATGCCGGGCTGCATCCCTAACGTAGAAAACGTGGCTGCCGAACTTGGCTTCAGTACTCGAACACTTGCGCGTCGCTTGACGGACGAGGGCACGACGTATCGGGAGATTGTCGACGATCTCAGGTGTGATCTAGCCCAGACCTTCATCAAGAACGGTATGAACCTTTCTGAGATATCCTATTCCCTAGGCTACGCCGATCAGGCCGCATTTTCGACCGCCTTCAAACGGTGGACCGGTCAGTCTCCTTCCGCTTTTCGTGATCGCGTCGATCATCCTTTGCGGCCGGGATGAGGATGGCCGGGGGTCATCAGCGCGTTCAACCTCACCCCGGCCCGTCCCGTGAGTGGACACAATCGATATAAATGCCAGAGCATAACCGTCCTTGCGACTTCGCGCCAATATTATCCGATTTCCAGCCAAAGTGAGTTTGGTTGATAATTGGAAACGCCAAGAAAAAGGCGCCCGATTTGGGCGCCCATTTTTTACTGATCTAGAAAGGACCGCAGTTTTCGCGATCTGCTGGGGTGTTTAAGCTTGCGCAGCGCTTTGGCCTCAATTTGACGAATTCGTTCGCGGGTAACGCTGAATTGCTGACCCACTTCTTCCAACGTGTGGTCGGTGTTCATTCCGATACCAAATCGCATCCGAAGAACCCGTTCTTCGCGTGGGGTGAGCGAGGCTAAAACTCGCGTTGTCGTTTCTTTGAGGTTCTCTTGAATGGCGCTGTCCAGAGGCAGCACAGCATTCTTATCCTCGATAAAGTCACCAAGCTGGCTGTCCTCTTCGTCGCCAATCGGCGTTTCCAGAGAGATCGGCTCTTTGGCGATTTTCATCACCTTGCGCACTTTCTCAAGCGGCATCTGCAGCTTTTCAGCCAGTTCTTCCGGCGTCGGTTCACGACCGATTTCGTGCAACATTTGGCGACCAGTCCGAACCAACTTGTTGATCGTTTCAATCATGTGGACCGGAATACGGATCGTTCTTGCCTGATCCGCGATCGAGCGCGTTATCGCCTGACGGATCCACCAAGTCGCGTAGGTCGAAAACTTGTAGCCACGGCGATACTCAAATTTATCCACCGCTTTCATCAAGCCGATGTTACCTTCCTGAATTAGATCAAGGAATTGCAGGCCACGGTTCGTGTATTTCTTGGCGATCGAAATAACGAGGCGCAGGTTCGCTTCGACCATTTCCTTCTTAGCCTGACGCGCCTCTTTCTCGCCTTTCTGAACTTGCTGGACAATGCGACGGAATTCGCTGATGTCCAGACCAACATACTGTCCGACTTGAGCCATATCGTTGCGCAATTCCTCAACCTTGGCAGTTGAGCGTTCGATGAACATTTGCCAACCCCGGCCCGGTTTTTCCGCCATCTCGGCCAACCAGTTCGGATCGAGTTCACGACCCCGGTAAGCATCAATGAATTCACGACGGTTGATACGCGCCTGATCCGCCAGCTTAACCATAGAGCTGTCCAGCGACATGATGCGACGGTTGATACCATAAAGCTGATCAATCAGTGCTTCGATGCGGTTGTTGTGCAAATGAAGACCATTAACCAGCTCAACGATTTCGGCACGAAGCTTCTGATAAGTCTCTTCGTCTTTATCGGTAAAAGATCCGTCTTCGTTCAACGTGGCAGAAATCCTGCTGTCCTGCATTTCTGACAGCATGGCAAAGTCGGTGGAAATGCGTTCCAGCGTTGTCAGGACCTGATCCTTAAGCGCAGCTTCCATTGCCGCCAGGGACATGTTGGCTTGATCGTCTTCGTCATCGTCGTCATCAGAAGCAATCGGATTGCCGTCCGCATCCAATTCCGGCCCGGTGTCTTTTTCAGGTTTTACCGCTTGCACTGCAGAGGTATCGACAACCGGTTCTTCGACATCGCCGTCTTCGTCCATCTGGTTACCAAAAGTGGTCTCCAAATCGATAACATCCCTCAATAGAATGTCCTCGGACAGCAATTCGTCATGCCAGATCGTGATCGCCTGAAATGTAAGCGGGCTTTCACACAAGCCCGCGATCATAGTATTGCGACCAGCTTCGATCCGCTTAGCAATGGCAATCTCGCCTTCGCGGCTCAGTAACTCAACCGAACCCATCTCGCGCAGATACATTCGGACAGGGTCGTCGGTTCTGTCCAGCTTTTCAGTCTGCGCACCAGCCAAAGTTACTTCACGGTTGGTGTCTGTGGCTACAAGTTCGGTAGACCCCTTGTTCTCTTCGTCTTCAGCCTCTTCATCTTCGATGATATTGATGCCCATCTCGGACAACATCGACATAACATCTTCAATTTGTTCTGAACTGACCTGATCGGGTGGCAACACCTGATTAAGCTGGTCATAGGTTATGTAGCCTTTCTCGCGGGCTTCGGCGATCATCTTCTTGACCTGAGCTTGGCTCATGTCCAGCGAGATTTCCTGTTCCTGCTCGTCGGATTTGCGGTCTTCGTTCGTATCCTTGGCGGCCATTCAATGCTCCTGCAGGGATGGGTGATTCGTTAGAACCGAATCATTAGCGCATAGAAGTGATTCGGCCACCCGTTTACCCGTTTTTCTTTACCAGTGCCTTATGAAAACATCACTTACTGGCGTTTACGTTCGAATTTGATACCTGACATGATTGCCGCGAATGCATCCTTCTCGTCACGGTTGATTCGCGCTCCGTTATCGGCAACGTCGAAATGACCCCTGTCTTTGTTCTGACTCCGACTTGCTTGATTACGTTCCTCGGCGGCTTGAGCCAACCGATAAGTCAGCGCTTCGTCGTCCAAATTAGACAGCTCCTCGGCAGCTTCGGCAATTTCGGCATCCAACCCCCGGAGCGCTTTGATTTTTGCGAGTTCCTCGGCCAGTGTCATCTCGGCCTTTTCAACGTCGCCTGGTTTGAACACACAGGGGATTACAGCGACATGGCGAAGGTTCAAAAGGTTTTCAAGGGCCTGTGATCCCAAAGTTTGAACAATGTGCTCTCTCAGATTTTCCGGGTCTTCAATCGCATGCCTCAGGACGGCATCGCGAAGCTCAGCGTGGTTAGGATTCTGACATTCCATATCCTCGAGCTGATGCTCGAATTGAATGACAACTTGCGGGTTCAAGATTGCGATGGCCAAGATAGCCGCTTCGCGCAGTTGGATATCAGCGTTTTCCGAAGAGGCAAGAAACGATGCGCGAGCACCAGGTGATGCTGGCTGCTGTTGTGGCTGCCACTTGCCGCCCGATTGCCAGTTGCGGTTTGGCCTTCGTTCCGGACGGAACAATTGCCAGCGTAGGTCTTTGATTTCCTGCCCATAATGGGAACGAATCGACGGATCACGGATTAGCTTGATCTTTTCACGAAGGGATTTGTCCAACGCCGCTTTGCGTTCAGGACTGTCAAAAACCTTTCCTTCAACTTCCCTCTGCCACAGCAACTTGACCATTGGAACGGCGCCATCCAATACCGCCTGTACAGCCTCTGTACCTTCGGCCCGCAGCAAGTCATCGGGGTCCTTTCCTTCTGGCATAAGGGCAAAACGAAGCGACTTACCGGCCTCCAGCATTGGCAAGGCCAGATCTACGGCCCTCATTGCCGCACGTAATCCTGCTGTATCGCCGTCCAGAGCAATAATTGGTTCGTCTGCAATACGCCAAAGCAAATTCAACTGGTGTTCAGTTATCGCAGTACCCAGTGGTGCGACTGAGGCTCCGAAACCTGCCTCTGCCAGAGCGATAACGTCCATATAACCTTCGGCAACAATCAGGGGATGTCCCTTCCCCGCTGCTTGCCGAGCAGGCCCGTGATTGTACAAGCTCCGGCCTTTGTCAAACAAATCTGTTTCTGGCGAGTTCAGGTATTTTGCATTGTCAGTGGGGTCCAACGCACGGCCACCAAAGGCGATACATCGCCCACGTGAATCGCGGATAGGATACATAATTCTATTGCGGAAAGTGTCATAAGGCTTTTTGCCTTGGTTCGAAGGTTTAGCCAGCCCTGCGCCGATGATCAAATCCTCGGTCACGTTCTTGCTGCGCAAGTGGTCCCACAAACCCTGCCAGCCATCGGGGGCGAAGCCAATTTCCCAACGGTCCAATGCTTGCGCATCTAGGCCGCGACGCGTCAGGTATTCTCGGGCGGCGGTTCCAGCACCAGTCTTCAGCTGGAGTTTGAAAAATTGGACCGCCTGTTCCATCACATCAGCAAGTTGAGTTCTACGATCCTGTTTTTCCTGCGCCTTCGGATCGCGCGCTGGCATAGGCATTCCAGCTTCACGCGCAAGAATTTCAACTGCTTCGATGAACGAGACGTTCTCGGTCTCTTTCACAAAGCTAATTGCGTCCCCCTTGGCGTGGCACCCAAAGCAATAATAGAATCCCTTTTGGTCGTCGACGTGAAATGAGGCCGTCTTTTCGTGGTGGAACGGGCAAGGCGCCCACATATCACCCTTGCCCTGATTGGATTTGCGCGCATCCCAGGTAACTTTCCGCCCGACAACCTGCGACAGGCTTAGACGCGTACGCAATTCATCCAGGAATCCGGGGGGCAAAGACATATGTCAAACCTGACAGAAACCGGAACGCCCGCCAAGGGCACGAAGCCGGATTGTCCACAGCGAATTTCGCTGCCTGTGGATTATTGTTGTAAACACAACTCCAACCAAGCGGCACCTAAGTTCTTGTTTCTTACGTCCCGCATTTTCTGTTGATAGACCCAAGGCGTTATCAACGGAATTGCAGCATTGTAATTTTCAGGCCAAGATGGATTGCCGTCAGCCACCGCTTGGGCGACATCCCGTTCTTTCACCTTGTTAAGCCGAGCTTGTTGAATAGCGTAGACAACATCCGACTGATATCGGCAGCTTTGTGCTTTCGTCTCCTGAGCAACCGTAGGGGTGGCCAGCAGGATAGCGACGATGGCAATACGCAACATTGATGTCTCCCGGATTCGTTTCTTTGCGCGCAGTTTAGCTGCGCGATGCGACACCTTCCATGGCCCTTTTCAAATCGTGAACCAAAGTGTGCACCATGGATCTGAAAACCATGATCTGAAAAGCTTTTTCTCCGACACGTGTCACGGAAGCCGACATATGGAACAATAAAGTTCGCGCCGTGTGCCCGCGTTTAAAGCTTGTGCTTCGCAAATCAACCGGCACCAATCGCGCCAGGACATCTTCGACCGCGGGACCCTCAAGCCGCACTACTGCCCAAGCATCAGTTTGATCAACAACGGCGGCGAGTTCCGACAATGCTCTGTTCGGTTCAGGACCCACTAACATAGCTTGTGCATGGCCAAACCAAACAGCCCGCGCACTTAACTTTCCCGTGGCACGATTGGCCGCTGGATAGGCCATCCCATGCGCAGACTTCATGGCCGCCGACAGCGCCTTTTTCTGTCCTTTGTAGGGAGAGACCGAATGGATCACGCCGACATCTTCCTCGCTCAGCGTAACGGATCCGATAGTGATTGGCAGAATTCCATCGCAGGGCGATTTGGCGATCAGATTAACCACGTACGCGTCCTCCGTCAGGATCAAAGAACACCGGATTTGTAACCTCACACAAGGTTGTCACACCTCGCAGGTGATCGACCATCTTAACGATTTCACCGTATCGCTCGGGTCCATCCGCAAGAAAAGCAAGGCCAAGCATCGTCTCCAATGTAGGAGAGTAACAGACCGATGTCACATATCCCTGATCGCTGGTGCGTACTGGCTCGGCCTCTTCATTGTAAAGATGGGCGCCGGCCAGTAATTGCTTGCTTTCACCGATGGGTTTGAGGCCCACCAGACGTTCACGCCCCGCTTCTTCCAACCCTGGTCTTTCTGACATTGTTTTGCCAATACAGTCCTTTTTTTGGGAAACCATCCTACCCATGCCTACGTCGTAAGCCGTTGTGCGGCCATGGATTTCAGCATGAGTGATAAATCCCTTCTCAATCCGCAAAACGTTGAGCGCCTCCATACCGTACAAGCCGCCGCCCAGCGCCTCGGCTCGCTCTGAGAGGACATCGAAAAGGCTAGCGCCATAGCTTGCAGGGACGGCGACTTCGTAGGCATGTTCGCCCGAAAACGAGATACGGAACAAACGCCCGAGGATACCCAGAACCTGAACCGACCCACAAGCCATAAACGGCCAGCCTTCGTCGTCGATAGTTTCCTCGATAAGTTCATCCAACAAGTCACGTGACTTTGGACCCGCAACGGCAAATTGCGCCCATTGTTCTGTGACAGACGTAAAAGAGACGTCCAAGTCAGGACGCAATCCTTGATGCACGAATTCCAGATGCTTCATGACATCGCCCGCACCGGCGGTGGTCGTTGTCATGACATAGTGGTTTTCGCCAAGCCGCGCCGTCGTGCCATCATCCATGACATATCCATCTTCACGTAGCATCAGACCATACCGGACGCGACCGACCTTCAAAGTCGAAAACACATTGGTGTAAACAAAGTCCAGAAACGCGCCCGCATCTGGTCCCTGAATGTCAATTTTGCCCAAGGTTGAAACATCGCATACGCCAACCGCTTGGCGCACCATGTTGACTTCGCGATCGCAAGACTGTCGCCACGTCGTTTCGCCCTGCTTAGGGAAATAGCTTGGGCGGTACCACAACCCTGCTTCGATCATAGGTGCATTGCGAGCGACCGAAGCATGATGCGAAGTGGTGAAACGCTGCGGTTTGAACCCAGAGCCTTCGGCCCCTGCGCCAAACGCGGCAATTGCAATCGGGGAATATGGCGGGCGGAATGTTGTTGTTCCCGTCTCAGGAATGCCCCGCCCTGTTGCGTCTGCAAGAATTGCCAGAGCTGCCACGTTCGAGTTCTTGCCCTGATCGGTGGCCATCCCTTGCGTAGTATAACGCTTCATGTGTTCGACCGAACGGAAATTCTCGGTTGCCGCCTGTTTGACATCCTTGACTGTTGCGTCGTTCTGAAAATCCAACCACGCCCGTCCTCTGCCGGGTACTGACCACAATTGAGTAATTTCATATGGTGCGTTCTCAGCATCAGGTGCCGAAACATTCGGTGTTTTCAAACTCAATGCAGTCAGCGTGGCTTTGGCAGACTCGATCCCCTGCCGTAAGCAAGCTGCGGTGCTAAATGCGCCGTTGCAGGCACCAGCCGCAATCATGCCAGGAACTGCGTCCGGGCTTGGAACGAACGCAGCCAGCTCTCGATCCCAAACCGGGCGTCCATTCATGTGGCAGGTCAAATGAACCGAGGGGTTCCACCCGCCAGTCATTGCAAGGCAATCGGTGTGAATGCGATCTTCGCCGCTCGCGCGACGAACAGTGATGGACTCTAGTCCTGTTCGGCCCGCGCTACCGCAGACCTGTGCACCTCGAAGCACCTGATAATCATCCGACAAAGGCGCGTCGTGGCGGCTGTCGATAACTGCGGCTACATGAACACCTGCCGAAAGAAGGTCCCGCGCGGTTCGATGTATATCGTTAGTGTTGCCGAAAATGGTTATGTTTCGCCCGGGGCTGACTCCCCAATGGTTTAGGTAAGCGCGGACGGCTCCGGCCGTCATTATTCCCGGCCTGTCATTGTCGCGAAATGCGATTGGGCGTTCCAAAGCTCCCGCAGCTAGGATTGAACGTTTTGCTGAAATTCTCCAATAGGTTTCCAGCGGAGCGCCATCGGGTCGATCGTTGGTATGGTGAAGCACTCGCTCTAAGGCGGAAAAAGTACCTTGATCGTAAGCACCCGAAACCGTGGTACGCGTCATCAGGCGAACATTGTCCATTGCTCGAAGCTCGTCGAGAACTTCATCAACCCAGATGTGACCCGCTTTGCCGTCTACCGCATCGGTTTCCGCCAAAAGACGTCCGCCCATAAGGGCGTTTTCATCAGCTAGAATTACGTCAGCGCCGGCTCGTCCGGCAACCACAGCAGCCATTAATCCGGTCGGCCCCGCGCCTATCACTAAAATGTCACAAAAAGCGTACGCGCATTCGTATTTATCGGAATTGTTCTGGCCAGACAGCGCACCCAGCCCTGCAGCACGGCGAATGATGGGCTCATACAGTTTTTCCCAAAAACTCTTCGGCCACATAAAAGTCTTGTAGTAGAATCCCGCACCAAGAAATGGCGCGGCCAGATTATTCACCGAAAGCAAGTCAAAGTTCAAACTGGGCCAACGATTCTGGCTGCGGGCGGACAGGCCAGAATAGATCTCTTGCATGGTTGCACGAACATTCGGTTCCTGCGTGCCTCCTTGGCCTACTGTAACCAACGCGTTCGGTTCTTCGCTGCCAGCCGTTAATACGCCCCGAGGCCGATGGTACTTGAAAGAGCGCCCCATCAAACGTTGTTCGTTTGCTAACAAGGCTGAAGCCAGAGTGTCGCCCTGATACCCTGAATAACTGACACCGTCGAATTCAAATTCGATTGGTGAATTGCGGTCTATCAAACCCTTCCCGTCAATCCTCATGACCGCGCCTCCGAGGCATGCTCAGTACGCAAAATCTCATGCGTCACAGTGTTTCGGGTTACAACAATCCAAGCACCGCATCCCCCTTCGTGATACCAAAGTTCACGTGTTTCACCCGCTGGGTTTTCGCGGAGATAGACAAACGCGTCCCAAACGTCGGCACCAGCACCCGGCAACGGACGTTCCAGATCCACTGCGGCTCCGCGATAATAGAACTCGCGGCGGTCTCGCTCACCACAAAATGGACAGCTGATCCTCATGTTCCATATCCCTGCTTCGTCTTTTCACCGGAATTCAAATCTGGCATCACAATCCTCAATGCAGGTTGTGCTGAGAGCCTTTGCCCTCTTCGTCGATGATGCCCCGCCCCGTACGGAAACGGTCGAGCCGAAACCCGGTAGCGTTTTCATGATATCGATCGGTCGCGAGCAGATGGGCAAAGACGTTGCCAGAACCCGGCACCGCTTTGAAGCCGCCGTAATTCCATCCGCAGTTCAGATAGAGTCCTTCGATGTCTGTCCTATCGATTATTGGGGATCCGTCCGGCGACATGTCCATAATCCCACCCCACGACCGCAGCACCTTGGCTTTGCCGATCATCGGCATTAGGGCCATGCCCGCTTCCATTACGGTCTCTACCGTCGGCAGGTTACCTCGTGCCGCGTAGGAAGCGTAGAAATCAAGGTCGCCACCAAAAACTAATCCGCCCTTGTCGGACTGGCTTATATAGAAATGCCCCATACCGAAAGTGACGACATGATCGATGCACGGCTTCAACCCTTCGGTCACAAAGGCCTGAAGTACGTGGCTTTCTATCGGCAACCGCATCCCAGCCATTGCCGCAACCTGACCTGAACGACCAGCAGCAACCATCGCAACTTTCTTAGCTCGGATCGGGCCGCGCGAGGTCTGCACACCCCGCACCACACCATTCTCGACATCGATTCCTGTTACTTCACAGTTTTGTATCAGGTCTACGCCGCGTTGATCCGCTCCGCGAGCAAAACCCCAAGCTACAGCATCATGCCGCGCTGTGCCGCCGCGTGGGTGGTAAAGCCCGCCATAGAGCGGAAACCGTAAATCATCGAAATTCAGGTAAGGCACCATTTCCTTCAATTCGTCCCGGCCAAGAAGGATTGCATCGTCACCTTGACTAATCATCATGTTGCCCCGGCGCGCTGCTGCATCACGTTGTCCGTCAGAGTGAAACAGATTAATGATGCCCCGCTGCGAGTGCATGACATTGTAGTTCAAATCTTCTTCCAACCCCTCCCACAGTTTTAGGGAGTGGGAGTAGAATTCAGAATTGCCCTGAAGAAAGTAGTTCGCCCGCACAATCGTGGTATTGCGTCCGACATTGCCGCCACCGATGTAACCCTTTTCCAATACGGCCACATTTGTAAGGCCGTGCTCTTTTGCCAAATAATACGCAGTGCTCAGACCATGACCTCCGCCACCAATGATAACGATGTCGTATTCGACCTTCGGCTGAGGATCGCGCCAATGTGGCGTCCAGCCTTTATTGCCGGTCAGTCCCTCCTTGAGGACGCGCAAGCCGGAAAAACGCATTCGAACCTCCCTGCGGCTGTGTTGGCATCAAACCAACTCTGGTTAGCAGTAGCAACGTCTCAGGTTGGTTCCACCTCCGTTTTCGACCCGCATTTGCCTGTGCGCGACGAAATCTATCGCACTGCAGTTCAAATAACGATTTCAAAAGCGAAGTTGAAATGCGACTCCAGCAATTGGAGCAGTGTCATAACTTTGGCGACTAACCTCGCGCCCCGCCGCGTTTTCCAGTTTCAGTTCGCCATTTAGTTCGGCTCCAGCAAACGCAGTGAAAGACACACCTGGATTGGGGGCATATTGTAAGGACAAAACAACCGGAATACTGCTGTCTTCGCCGATACCATCCGGCGCCAAGCCTTCATCATCCAGTTGGAAACGAATGCTCTCGGATCGTACCGCCATACCTACTTTGACTGCGTCAGAAACCGCGTATTCCAATGAAACACCGGGGCCTTGCGTCGCGCCCAAACCGCTACCAGTACTCAGGTTCCATCTTTCGGCAAAAGTCCAATCCACAAGAACGGCCGGGAAGACTTCCAGATCATCGGTGCCAATTTCCGAGAAGACTCCAAGCGCCGGTCCGATCCGTAAATTGGGACTTAATGCCCACGAAATTCCGCCAAATACGCCGTAGGTGAAACCGTCCGATGCGCTGGCACCACGCTCGTAATCCCACCTTAACTGAGGGGAAATCAAAACACTTGCGCCGCCATCCAACGCAAAACGCAACGGCACCGAAATCCGTATGTCGCGGACATCCTCCCACGGCTGGTTTCCGGGGAATCCAAAATCGTAGCTGAACTGTCCGTAGCTTAAAACCAGCCCCGCAAACGAACCGTCCGCGAACCGATTGATGATGCCCGTTCGCAAAAAAGCCCGCGATGCGCTAAAGTCGCCACCATCATCAAGGTCGGCTTTGCCCTGATAAACGGCTAGACCGTCGACTATGCCGCCCCAACCGATAGGTTGTTGCGACTGGGCGGCGCCAGCGGCAAAATTTGCCGCAACTGCTATAGCGGCTACGGCGATCTTTTCTGAAACTATCATCTGCTCTGAGTCCTTCTTGGCTTTCTGTGAGCCAGTTGAAAAGGTATGGCAACCGAACCTTTCGTCCATGTCCGGTTACCTTTTTTCGTGTCGTCAGAGGCCTTTAGCGCGATAGCTTTTCGAGACCCTATCGATAGCAACGATATAGGCCGCGGTACGCAGGTCCTCGACGTCGTCGCGATCATGCCACACCTCACTCATAGCCTGATAAGCGATACGCATGGTGTCATCGAGCCCCGAACGCACTAGTTCCAGTTCATCTGCACCCTTTAAGTATTTGGACTTAAAATCTGGAGACATCGACCAAGCGTCTCCGAGATACCTATCGAGCCTTTGCAGCTCGCTTACGATCAACTCGTGACGCGCCTCTTCCTGTCTGCGCTGCATTCTGCCAAATCGAATGTGACTCAGGTTCTTGACCCATTCAAAGTAGGACACCGTTACCCCACCCGCGTTGGCATACATATCCGGTATGATAACCGTCCCCTTTTTACGTAGTATTTCATCGGCTCCAGCAGTCACCGGACCGTTGGCTGCCTCGATAATCAAAGGTGCCTTGATGCGCTCGGCGTTGGACATGTTGACAACGCCCTCCAGAGCCGCCGGAATAAGGATGTCACATTTTTCTTCCAGCACAGCGCCGCCTTCAGCAGTATGCGTGGCGTCCGGATAGTTTTTTACGCCACCATGCTTGACGATCCATTGGCGCACAGCTTCGACATCGATCCCATCTGGATTGAACAGTGCGCCATCCCACTCAATGATACCGATGACACGTGATCCATCTTCTTCACTCAAGAATTTTGCGGCATGATAACCCACATTTCCCAACCCTTGAACGATCACTCGCTTCCCGTCCAATGAACCAGATAGACCTGCCTTTTGAACATCCTCGGGATTTCGGAAGAACTCCCGCAGAGCGTATTGAATTCCGCGACCCGTGGCCTCAACGCGTCCAGCAATCCCTCCCGCATTCAGCGGTTTTCCCGTAACACAGGCCCGAGCATTGATATCCGTGGTGTTCATCCGCGCATACTGGTCGGCCATCCAGGCCATCTCGCGCTCACCTGTTCCCATATCCGGGGCGGGAACGTTCTGTGACGGATTGATCAGGTCGCGTTTGGCCAATTCGTAGGCAAAGCGACGGGTGATTTGCTCCATCTCATGTTCTTCGTATTGCCGCGGGTCAATGCACAACCCCCCTTTCGAGCCTCCGAATGGTGCCTCTACCAAGGCGCACTTGTAAGTCATCAACGCGGCAAGCGCTTCCACTTCATCTTGGTTAACCGCAAGCGCATAGCGAATACCGCCTTTTACCGGCTCCATATGTTCAGAATGAACCGAGCGATAACCAGTAAATGTGTGTATCTGGCCCCGAAGCCGTACACCGAAGCGAACTGTATAGGTTGCGTTGCAAACACGGATCTTTTCCTCCAGACCCGGCGGCAGGTCCATCAAAGACGCCGCCCTGTTGAACATCAGATCAACGCTCTCGCGAAAACTTGGTTCTTTAATGCCGGTCATAAATTCCTCCGTGCTGGTAAATGACAAACGTCATGACTTTTTGTCGCACCACTAAGCCTGTGCTGCAATTCTCATCTGCACTTTTTTTCACCAATTTACGAAGAACCCGTTACGGCCAATGGTGAGTCGGCTGAACTAAAAAACGGCGCGCCATTGTCAAAATTCGGGAAACAAAGAGGGCGAATTCGTCCGCACTCAAGACAAATATCTTTTAATAATAACATTATAGCATCCTAATGGCCCAAATCTCGCCACGATCCGAAACTAATTTATCGTCGTCGCAAAGAACCATTTGCGTGCCTTTTCGGCACAAGGATTTGTTATGCAAAAATTGATTTGGAAGTCAAAATTCGTTATTTCGTTTCGCTCTAACCTCAGTCTCCAGCATGCGCGCAGGTTTGCCAATTCAACCGACGGATCCATGACGATCCTGTCGTTATTCTTTATAATGGCGGTCTTCATGGTAGCCGGATTTGCCGTCGACATGATGCGTTACGATAGCGAACGGGTAAAACTTCAGTACGCCTTGGATCGCGCAGTGCTTGCGGCCGCCGACCTTGATCAGGAATTGTGCCCTGCCGACGTGGTCAAAGACTACCTGAGCAAAGAAAACCTCGATCAATACTTGGTCGAAGGTTCCATCAAGGTTACTCCGGAAACCTGCGGTGCAACGGACGCTCGTTTGGCAGGCAAGCGTAAAGTCGAAGCTAGCGCTGAAATGAACGTCGCAACGCATTTCATGCAATGGAATGGCGTCGATTATATTGCGTCCAATGCCACCAGCGTTGCAGAAGAATCCATCGGTAACGTTGAGATTTCCCTGGTTCTTGACGTTTCCGGTTCAATGGACGGAACAAAACTGGCCAATCTTCAGACTGCAGCCAAGGATTTTGTTGATGAGATGGTTAACAAATCCGAGGATGGTAAGTTGTCTATTTCGATCATCCCATATTCGGAACAAGTTTCAGTCCCGAACTACCTGATGAACGAGCTGACCACTATCGGCGCTAACGAGGTTGCGAATTGCATCGACTTTCCACTTGCCGATTTCTCGACCATGGAATTCGATAATTATGATATCTTTGACTCCGGCGGCACTCTGATCCGCCCGGGCACTGCTATCCCTCAAACACTTCACTTTGACGACTATGGGTCCACTGACTTTCGTCAAAGTGATAACTTGGTTGCCAGTAATGTGTGCCGACGGGAAACCAGCACCGATCGACGAGCGATGGCTGTCATTCAAAACGACGTAGACACGCTGAAACAGCAGATCGATCTTTTGAATGCAAGTGGTTGGACATCCATTGATGTCGGCTTGAAATGGGGATTGACCCTGTTGGATGACAGCATTCAGCCATTGATTGCGCGCCTTGCAAGCACCTCTGCCATTCCAAGCGAGTTCGCAGGGCGACCCGGGCGAAACAGAACAGCCGACTCTTTGAAGGTTCTGGTACTGATGACCGATGGAGCCAATACAAAACAGCACATGGTCAACGCGCCCTACTACACGGGCCCGTCAGATATTCACTGGAACGATGGGGCACAAACGTACTCTGTCTATGATGAAGCGAATGATCGTTATTCTTGGTCAAGTGTTCGGCAAACTGTACGTCACAACGACGGCTCTCGCTGGACCAGAGATTACTATCAGAACCACGCCTACGGCGCCCGAAAGTCTGACGGCAGCAGAGAAACATTCCGCCGCTATCGCTGTACAAGCTTCTACGATGGTAAATGCCACAGCATTAACTCATCGTCGTATTACACCGACACCGAGTACGGCGACACCTTGGAACTGGATTGGCCGGATGTTTGGGCGCACTCAGAGAAACACGTGATCTACTATCTTCTGCGCGACACATTTGGCACTACGAAAGCACAGGAGTGGTGGGATAAATCCACCACCGAACTGCAAGGCTATCAAAAAGACCCGCGGGTTTATTCACTTTGTGCACAGGCAGAAGCCGAAGAAGTTCTTATTTTCTCAATAGCTTATGAAGCGCCCGAAAGCGTGAAGCCGATGCTCAAGACTTGTGCGGTAGACGATGGGCGTTACTACGAAGCCACCGGAACCAAGATCCAAGGCGTGTTTGACTCGATCAGCGCTACAATTCAGAACCTAAGGCTAACTCAATGAAACCGTTACTTCGAATGCGCCTGCGTCGATTTCGCCGCAGCGAGGACGGAAGTTCGTCGACTATCGAGTTTCTGTTCTGGTTCCCGGTGTTCATCTATGTCTGCTATTCGGGCATGGACATGGGGTTGATGTCTTTCAGTCATGCCAACCTTGAACGGGCGCTTGATGAAACTATTCGAGAGGTTCGCCTCAATCGCCTTCCCGCTGGAGAAACAGAGTGGACACATGACCTTCTCAAGGACATGGTTTGTGACAGGGTTCGGCATGTCTCGAACTGCTCCACTCATCTTGCGCTTGAGATGAAGTCGATTGATCCGCGCGTCGGCAACCAACTGAACACACAGGTATTTTGCGTTGACACGCCCGAGACGATTCGAAACCCGGATCAGGTTGATTTCGACCGAGGCACATCAAACGAACTGATGATCATTAGGGCCTGTCTAGAAGTTTCCCCGGTTTGGGGCTTTACCATGACCGGCGGCTTGGCAAGCCAAGATCCGGATGGACAATGGGAATTGCACGCCACGACGGTATTCGTGCACGAGCCATTCGGCGGCGACACGTCGAACCCAATAACCAACCCGGCGGCGACAGGCGGTACTTCTGACACTGGAGGCGCAACATGAAACGCGCCATCGCAAGTTTTTTGAAGCAATTCTTCGACCGGGAGGATGGCATTATTACGGTTGAGGCAGTGCTGGTTCTGCCGATGATGTTTTGGTCGATCTTTGCATCCTACACCTACTACGACAGCTATCGTCAAAGCGCCCGCAACATCAAAGCTGCTTATACCGTTGCCGATATCATTTCGCGTGAACGCAACATGATCAACGCAACCTACATCAATACGATGCATAGTTTGCTTGAAACCATGGTGTCTACTCGGGCTCCGGTATCTATGCGCATTTCGTTCCTGCTTTACGAAGAACCGACAGACAGCCACACAGTGTTGTGGTCGTGTGTCCGGGGGGGCGTTTACAACTCGCTGAACGACGGAGATGCCAAGCTGATGAAACCGCTTCTGCCGACGATGCCGGACAACGGCAAAATGATTGTTGTTGAAACCAACAACACATATCGCGCGCCGTTCAACATCGGTTTTGGGTTTGATGATTTTTCGATGGGCAATTTCGTCTTCACGCACCCACGCGTTTTCGACAACATTGTTGCATCGACCCCCTGCTAACTGCTCTCCGCCCGCTCCATCAGCAGAGCGGATAGCATTTCCGACATAAACTTTGTTTCGGCGGCAGAAGTCATGCCACCGACACCTATCCGACGGCCAATTCTCCACCATAGGCCTGGTTCCCAAGCATTTTTTGTCCTTGCACGGGTCAACACCAGAAACCCGTTGGATGGTTTAAATGCGAACACACCCCGATCCACTGACACGATATCAGCAATCTCGCAAATGGGTCGTCCAGACCGGGTCCTTAGTTGCGATTTAGTCAATTCAATTGCGTCCTTAGTCGATACCCACATGCGCTGTGCCAACCACAGTGAAGCAAAGCCAACCACCAACAGAAATACCTGCCACCCTGTTTCCGGCGGCGATGCAAGTGCAACGTAAATCACCAACAGTGCGACAATGCCCAGCATCCCTACCCCGATCCAACGCCTTGGCGATGAGGCCTGTACAGTGGCTAATACGTCCTGTTGCATGTGCGTCTCCCAATATTCGCCTTTGCCTTAGCGCCTTTGGCGGCAGAAGGACAGAGACCCCGAAAAATCTGAGCATCATTGCACATTATCAGTGTTTCTGTGCCAATTGATTGCCTCGCATCAGGATTTACATTGCAGATTGAGCAATCAGGAGGATGCAATGTCCCTCAGACCTACATTAGAAACACGAAAAGCTACCCCAGCCATGGAAGGCGCCGGCGTGAAACTGCATCGCGCGTTCGGATTTCAGGATCCATCCGAATTGGACCCATTCCTTTTGTTTGACGATTTCAGAAATGAAAACCCGCAGGACTATCAGGCTGGTTTTCCTTGGCACCCCCACCGGGGAATAGAAACAATTACCTATGTTCTGTCAGGCAATGTCGATCACAGTGACTCGCTTGGCAACAGCGGAACTTTGGGTGCCGGGGACGTGCAATGGATGACCGCCGGTTCCGGAATTTTACATCAGGAGATGCCTAAGGGTAACTCGCGCGGACAGATGCACGGGTTTCAACTTTGGGGCAATCTTCCTGCTGACCAAAAAATGACTGCGCCAAGGTATCAGGATGTAAGTAACGCTGAAATTCCAGAAGTCATCGATGACGATGGAACCACTGTGCGCATCATCGTGGGTGACTTTTGGGGAAAGACAGGGCCCGTCGACGGGATCGCGGCCGATCCGCAGTATTTGGACGTCTCAATCCCTGCAGGAGTGAAAAAGACGTTTAAAGTGGACACCTACAGACGCGCATTTGCCTATGTCTTTCAAGGCCAAGCCGCGTTTGCCGATGCGTCTCAACCCACTGGAGTACTGTTGGAAAAAGAAATCGCCGGGCAAGAGGTCAATATCCGCGACATGTCAGGGAACCGCACGTTGGTACGCTTTGGCACGGGCGACGAAATCACGGTGCAGGCCGGTCCTGAAGGGGTTCGTTTTTTGTTGATTTCCGGCGCGCCCATCAATGAGCCGGTTGCGTGGCACGGCCCGATCGTGATGAACACACAATCTGAGCTGGAACAGGCCTTTCGCGAACTTCGCAACGGCACATTCATTCGTCCGGCACAATAACGGAACCCGCCTTGCCGAATTCCGGCAAGGCGGATCAGCGCGTTACGGATCTGCGCACCATATCCCAATAGATTTGCTCGACGGCATCGAGAGTCAGCCTACCCTCTGTCCGGTACCAAGTCATAACACCATTCAACATCGCAATCACCGCCAACGTTGCTATCTTGCTGTCGGTGACTGTAAATAAACCTTCGACTTGTCCTTGCTTGAAAATTCCTTCGAGCGTGTCCTCGTAATTTCGGCGCAGTGCTTCAATTTCAGCGAAATTTTCGGGGGTGAGATTGCGAAGTTCCATATAGGCAATAAACACCTCGTCAGGGCGTTGAAGATGAAACCGGATATGAAAACCTACAAACTGCTTCAATGCTTCGATGGCGTTTTCAGTCGCAGGCAATTCGGCGGCGGCATTCAAAAGCTCTTGCATGTGCTCTTGCATAAGTCGAAACAGCAGACTTTGCTTATCTGGAGTGTAGTTGTAAAGCGCACCGGCTTGCACACCGACTTCGGCAGCGATCTGCCGCATGGATACCGCGGCGTAGCCACGTCTTGAAAACAGTCTCAGCGCAGCCTTTCGGATGCGCGGGCCGGTTATATCGGAATGAGAACCTTGCGTACGTGCCATTTGGCCAACTTATCTGAACAATCGTTCAAATAGAACCCCGCTTGAACCGCGACGCTAAAAGGTGCATGACCAACCGAAGCCGCAATCCAAAGGTCCTTTATGAAACCTCTGCCGCTGATTATCTCTTTGCTTGTTTGCGCAGCCTGCGCCGATATTCCCGAGCTTGAAGGCAGCGAAGGGCCAGAATTGCGCAAAACCTCTTATCCGCGACTAATTCCAATTTCCGAAAGCCTGGGGCCTCCGGCAGATCCAGTGAGCGAGGCAGAGGAAGTCGAGGAGGAGCTAACCGAGCGCAGTGAAGCATTGGCTGCAAAAGCAAAAGCCCTGCAAGAAGCTAATACCGACTAAGCGGACATATGCGTTCAAAATCAGCCTGATCCGCCGGAGATGGATTGCACCCTTCCGATGAACCCGGTAAGGCAGCCGACAAAGGGAACATGCCCTAACCGGCACATTCGAGCGGAAAGGACCCAAAGGAATGGCACAGGCGCTGAGGCTTGGAATTGCGGGTTTGGGAACCGTTGGCGTTGGGGTTGTAAAGATCATTCGCCGCCACGCCGAGCTATTGACCGCTCGAACAGGTCAATCCATTGAAATTGTGGCCGTTTCAGCACGGGATCCGAACAAAGACCGTGGCGTGAACTTGTCAAGCTATATGTGGGAAACCGATCCGGTCGCGCTGGCAAAACGCGATGACATTGACGTCTTTATAGAACTAATGGGGGGTGAAAATGGCCCGGCAAAGACATCAGTAGAAGCGGCTCTTGCCAGCGGCAAGGATGTCGTTACCGCGAACAAAGCTCTACTGGCCATCCACGGTCAGGAATTGGCTGAACAGGCCGAAGCAGCGGGCCGCGCGATTAGGTTTGAAGCCGCTGTTGCAGGTGGCATTCCGGTCATCAAATCCCTGACAGAGGGACTTGCCGGCAACCAAATCTCGCGCGTCATGGGCGTAATGAACGGCACCTGCAACTATATTCTTACGCGAATGCAGTCTCAGGAATTGGGTTACAACGCACTTTTTGAGGAATGCGCAAAGCTAGGGTACCTCGAAGCCGATCCCAATCTGGACGTGGGAGGCATTGACGCTGCGCACAAACTGGCGCTTTTGTCTTCGATTGCATTTGGCACCAAGCCCAACTTCGACGGAATCCAGATTGAAGGCATTCAACATATCAGCCTCGACGATATACATCAGGCCGCTGACATGGGTTATCGCATTAAATTGTTAGGCGTGGCGCAACGAACTCCGCGCGGGCTTGAGCAGCGTATGCAGCCGTGCCTTGTTCCCAGCGACTCACCGATTGGGCAGTTGGAAGGCGGGACCAACATGGTGGTCATAGAAGGTGACGCTGTTGACCAAATTGTGCTGCGTGGTCCCGGCGCCGGAGAAGGCCCGACCGCAAGCGCAGTCATGGGCGATGTTTGTGATCTGGCCAGGGGATTACGAATTCCGACTTTTGGCCGTGCGGCGACGTCTTTGGAAGAGGCACAACCCGCCCAAACCGGTACGCCTGCTCCTTATTACCTACGGCTGGCTTTACTAGACAAACCTGGTGCCTTGGCCAAGGTGGCCGCAATTCTGGGCGATGCGGGAGTATCCATTGACAGGATGAGGCAATACGCCCATTCCGAAAGTACTGCACCTGTTTTGATTGTGACGCATAAAACCACACGATCGACGCTCGACTACGCCCTGAATGGGCTGCGCGATACAGAAGCCGTTGCCGAAGAGCCTGTAGCGCTGAGAATCGAACAAGTTTGACCCCTTGCAGCCTGCAGCAGTCGCAGGCTATGCCAGAAGCAACGTCCGATCCGACCAAAGGAATACCGAACATGAACGCTGCCAAGACCGATTTCAACGATCGCCTGCTTTCGCTTGGCCTTGCGCGAGTAGCGGAACAGGCCGCGCTTGCCTCGGCATCACTGGTTGGTCGAGGTGACGAAAAGGCCGCCGACCAAGCAGCGGTGAACGCCATGCGTGAACAGCTGAATATGCTGGATATCGCGGGGGTTGTCGTCATCGGAGAGGGTGAACGCGACGAAGCGCCAATGCTCTACATCGGCGAAGAAGTCGGCACCGGTAATGGACCCGGGGTGGATATTGCTTTGGACCCGCTGGAAGGCACGACCTTGACGGCCAAGGATATGCCCAACGCTTTGACCGTAATTGCAATGGGCCCGCGCGGATCAATGTTGCATGCGCCGGACGTCTACATGGACAAGTTGGCAATTGGCCCGGGATACGAAGCTGGAGTGGTAAACTTGGACATGAGTCCCAAGGAAAGAGTCAACGCTTTGGCCAAAGCAAGGGGATGCAGTGCCAGTGACATAACTGTTTGCATTCTTGAGCGCCCGCGCCACGAGGCGATGATTGCTGAAGTTCGCGAAACTGGTGCATCGATCCGCTTGATTACCGACGGCGATGTCGCTGGTGTAATGCATTGCGCAGAAAGCGAAGTTACAGGTATTGATATGTATATGGGCCAAGGGGGAGCGCCCGAGGGAGTTCTTGCTGCGGCGGCCCTGAAATGTATGGGTGGGCAAATTTTTGGCCGTTTGCTGTTTCGAAACGACGACGAACGCGGACGTGCAGCCAAAGCCGGTATCACAGATTTGGATCGCGTATATTCTCGCGACGAAATGGTTACATCAGATGTGATCTTTGCCGCGACTGGTGTGACTGGCGGCTCGCTATTGCCGCGCATCAAACGCGAACCCGGGTGGGTAGAGACGACGACTTTGCTTATGCGATCCAAGACCGGATCGGTTCGCCGTATGTCATATCGTACACCGACCTGGCCGCACGACAACGTCTAGAAACCCAAACCGAAGTTTTTTCGGGAGTTTTCGAAAAGTTAGAAATAGGACGAATCCGTTAGGATCCGGCCTTGCTCTCAACAGGTGCCAGGATGAGTTTTCTTGGGGTGGAACAGTCTATGACCGGTAGGCGCTGGCTTGGACCAGCGCCGAACGTCGAGCGCGCCTCGGAAATGATGGCGCAACAAACCGACCTGCCACGCGCTCTGTGTCAGGTATTGGCACGTATGGGTGTCCCCGCAATAGAGGCCGAAGGCTTTCTCGAACCCAAACTCCGAGAATTATTGCCTGATCCACGTGCGATCAAGGACATGGAGACTGCGGCAACGCGATTTCTATCTGCTGTACGCAACCGGCAAAGAATCGCGGTTTTCGCGGATTACGATGTTGACGGCGGCAGTTCCGCGGCTTTGCTAATTGTCTGGCTCAGGCAGATGGGGTTGCAGGCAACCCTGTACGTTCCTGATCGAATTGACGAAGGTTATGGGCCAAATGTGCCAGCCATGACTGAACTGGCAGCATCCCATGATCTTATCGTATGCGTCGACTGCGGTACGCTTAGCCACGAACCTATCGCTGCAGCAAAAGAAGCGGATGTCTTAGTTCTTGATCACCATCTTGGCGGTGAAACGCTGCCAGATTGTCTGGCTGTGGTGAATCCAAATCGACAGGATGAAAGCGGTGATTTGGGATACCTATGTGCTGCCGCAGTAGTTTTCCTAATGCTTGTTGAAGCCGGTCGACAATTGCGAGCCGAGGGCGCAAAGGGGCCGGACCTAATGGCCTTGTTGGATTTGGTGGCTCTGGCCACCGTGGCAGATGTCGCCCCCCTGATACAGGCCAACCGGGCATTGGTGCGCCAAGGGCTTAAGGTTATGGCAGCACGTCAAAGGCCGGGCCTCGTTGCGCTGTCGGATGTGGCTCGGATGGACACTGCGCCAAACAGCTACCATCTTGGTTTCCTGTTAGGACCGCGTGTAAACGCCGGAGGTAGGATCGGACAAGCTGATTTAGGCGCAAGATTACTGAGCACGGACTCGGCAACCGAAGCAGAAGCCCTGTCAAAGCGACTGGATGCGCTGAACTCTGAGCGACGCGAGATCGAGAATTCGGTTCGCGCTGCCGCGATGGCTCAGGCCGAGGAACGAGGTTTGGACGCACCTTTGGTTTGGGCAGCAGGCGAAGGCTGGCACCCGGGCGTCGTAGGAATCGTGGCATCACGACTAAAGGAAACAGCGAACCGTCCCGCGATTGTAATCGGCTTTGAAGGTGACGAGGGCAAAGGTTCGGGTCGATCAGTCGCGGGAATTGATTTGGGCGCATCAATACAGAGGCTTGCTGCCGAGGGATTGTTGGTCAAAGGTGGCGGTCACAAAATGGCGGCAGGCCTGACGGTTATGCGCGCCAATCTGGAACCTGCGATGAAGCGATTGAGCGAGCTTTTGGCCAAGCAGGGCGCGGAAAATAGTGGACCAAGTGACCTGAAACTTGACGGTGCCCTGATGCCAGGTGCTGCAACCGTTGACCTTATTGAACATATTGAAAAGGCAGGACCATTCGGTGCCGCCGCCCCTGCCCCACGTTACGCGTTGCCAGATTTGCAGGTACGTTTTGCAAAGCGCGTCGGGGAAACTCACCTAAAGCTGTCATTGTCCGACGGCATGAGCGGTGGGCTGGACGCCATTGCTTTTGGTGCCTTTGACGGACCGATGGGAGATCGACTTGTGAACCACGGCGGCGCCCGATTTCATTTCGCGGGCAGGCTAGAGATAAATTCGTGGGGTGGACGTCAGAACGTGCAGTTGAGGCTCGAAGACGCGGCCGAAGCGAATTGAAGTCGCAAACGACCGTCTTTGAAAGTCTTTAAAAAAGTTGCAAAGCCTTGCGTTTTTCGGCTTGCGGGGGTGCTAGGTAATCCGTAAAAGGCCCTCCACAAGCCAGCGTGGCCCGTTCGTCTATCGGTTAGGACGCCAGGTTTTCAACCTGGAAAGAGGGGTTCGATTCCCCTACGGGCTACCACTTGTACTTGGCCAGAGAGCTTGCGGCCCGTTCGTCTATCGGTTAGGACGCCAGGTTTTCAACCTGGAAAGAGGGGTTCGATTCCCCTACGGGCTACCATTACGTTGAAGTCCTGAAATCGCTAAGTACTAGTCGAATAACGCTCGTTTTGAGAGGCAAGATAACTTCTCTTCTGATGTCCTCGCTAGAACCGTTGTCACAACGACCTGATTTTGCCATCAGAGTGTCGAAATTTTTGCTGACCGAACCGAGTGTGGCAATCGATTTTCCCAAGATGTCAGCCGCTGAATTCCGGCTGCACAATAGTCGCCCACGTAAGGTCGGAAACGTCCGCACGTCGCATGCCGCTCCGGGCTGAATAGTACTGCCAGTGCTTGAGAATTGCCGGATTCATTGTAAGGTGGTCGCACTAACTAAATGATATTTATGAATATCAACGGCGAAGTTTAAAGTTGCTCGTCCCGCGTGAGGATAGCCCATGTCTCAGACCCTTCTGAAATATACACGTGTGCTGGAAATTGTTGGAGACACGATCAAGGTTCGGGTTCCGCCGCAAAACACGACGGATCTAAACATTAGATTCAACGACTTAGCGATGATAGAAACCGTAGACGGGCAAAAAACGCTGGCTCAAGCGATTTTTATTGATCGGGACGTTGTAACCCTGCAGGTCTTTTCTGGAACCAAAGGCATTTCGACCGAGGCAACTGCTACGTTTCTGGGGCATCCAATGCGGACTCCGTATTCGTCCAATATTTTAGGACGTGTATTTGACGGAGCGGGTGTTCCTATCGATGGTGGACCAGACCTTTCGGCAGAGCCACGGATCGATATTGGAGGGCCCTCGGTTAACCCGGCAGAACGGGCTGTCCCCAACAAGATGATCCGTACCGATGTACCAATGATCGACGTATTCAACACATTGGTTGAAAGCCAAAAGATTCCAATTTTTTCGGTTTCCGGAGAGCCATTTAACCCCTTTCTGAGTCGAATAGGCATCCAGGCAGACGCAGATATTGTTGTCTTCGGTGGGCTGGGGTTGATATTTGATGACTACCATACTTTCCGAACCGCCTTTGAAGATGCAGGTGTCTTCTCTCGGACCGTGATGTTCGTCAATCAAGCCATGGACCCGCTGGTAGAACGCCTGCTTGTTCCAGACATGGCACTGGCCGTAGCAGAGAAGTTCGCACTGGAGGAAGGCAAGAGGGTTTTGGTCCTTTTGACCGACATGACCGCCTATGCTGACGCCATGAAAGAGGTCGGGATCAGCCAAGAACGTGTACCATCTCAGCGCGGATACATGGGCGACCTCTATTCCCAATTGGCGCGGCGGTATGAGAAAGCTTGCGACTACGCCAAGGGTGGCTCTGTGACGGTTCTGACCGTGACAACAATGCCTGGTAACGATGTGACACATCCGGTGCCGGACAATACGGGGTACATCACCGAGGGACAGTTTTATCTGCATTCCGGCGTGATTGATCCGTTCGGCAGCCTTTCGCGGCTCAAGCAAAATGTGATTGGCAAAACCACGCGTGAGGATCACGGGCAGATCATGAACACAATGATCCGGTTATATTCAGAAAGCCGCGACGCATCGCAGAAGCAAGCGATGGCTTTTGACTTATCGGAATACGATCATCAATTACTGAAATTCGGTGACCTGTTTCGTACTCGTTTCATGGACATCAACGTATCGATCCCGTTGGAAGAGGCGCTGGATTTGGGCTGGAAAACACTGGCCGAGTGTTTTGCGCCAGAACAGTTGCTAATGAAGCAATCCCTGATCGACAAGTACTTCCCAAAGGAAACCAATGGCGCGGTTGCAGCTGAATAAGTCCTCGCTAGCTCGCGAGCAAAAGCAATTAGAAAGCTTCGAACGGTTTCTGCCGTCATTGGACCTAAAGCGGCAACAGTTGATGGCGGAGCGTGTAAAAGCACGCGCAGAAGTGGACCGTTTGCAGGATCAGGTAAATGAGCTTGCGCAGCAAGTTGGGGAAAAACTGCCAATGCTGTCCCAGCGGGGCATTAATTTGGACGGATTGGTCGAACTGAGGGATTACAAGGTCAAAGAGGTCAACGTGGTTGGGGTGAAAATGCCCGATCTTGACCGAATTGAAGTTGCGGTTCGATCATATTCGACGCTGGCCAAGCCGCATTGGGTCGACGCTGCGGCGCGGCTGCTGCATGACATGATCGAAGCAAGGCTGCGCGTCAAAATCGCCAAGGAGCGCGTCAAGATTTTCGATAAGTCTGTCGCCACCATCACGCAACGGGTCAACCTGTTCGAAAAAGTGCTTATCCCTAGAGCAAAGGCAAATATCAAGAAAATCCGCATATATTTGAGTGATGAGCAAATGCAGGCTGTTGTGCGTTCGAAAATCTCGAAACGCAAACACGCAAATGAGGTCACGTTATGACGGTCGCTCGGCTCAAAAAGCTTTCAGTGGTTGGAATGGCCTCACAAAAGCCAGCCACGTTAGAAGCTCTGCAAGATTTGGGTTGCATGCATGTGTTGCCGTTGGCGGAAATCCCAAGCGAGCCAGAAAAGATCAGTGAACGCGGGGCGCGTGAAGCCTATAAAGCATTGCGTTTTCTTACCGAAGTTCCAAACCCGCGACGCCAGATTCAGCGCGACAACAATTTTGATATGGATCGCTTTGTCAAAGATATACGTAATCTGATGCAGCGCACTCGCGATACAATTGACCGTCGGGACTTTCTGGAGCATCGAATTTCTCAAGTGCGTCCGTGGGGGGATTTAGATTTTCCTCCTTCGGATGCTTTGGCGGGCAATCGACTTTGGTTCTATCAATTGCCGATCAAGCACCGCGCATCTTTGGACGGTATAAGATTGCCCTGGGCAGTGCTGGAACAGGATCACAGATACCTTTACGCGGTTTTGATCTCAGCCGACGAACCCGAGAATGATATTCTACCTGTGCCCCGCACTCATGTCGGTTCACTACCAATCCACAAGCTTGAGGCGCAGCTGGAAGACGCTGAAATCGCTCTGGAATCTCTGGATGCGGAGCGCGTTGCACAGACCAGATACCTAACACTGATGCGTCAGAATCTGTCCTTAGCAGAAAGTGCAGCGGAGTTGGCACACGCAATCCAAAAAGTTCGAGATGAAGAACAGATGTTCGCCGTACAGGGTTGGGTACCGGAAGAACAGGTAGACGCAGTTCTAGAAATGGCGAAAACCCAAGATGCGGCTGTTCTTATCGAAGAGCCAGGGCCAGACGAAACCCCTCCGACCCTGTTGGAACAGCCCGATAATCGTAGTGCCGCCGTCGATCTGGCATTATTCTATCAGGTGCCCGGTTACAGAGACTGGGACCCAAGCGTCATTGTCTCTGTTTCTTTCGCAATTTTTTTCGCGATGATCGTGGCAGATGCGGGCTATGGCGCCGTAATCCTGTTTGGCATGCTTCTGTTCTGGCGCCGAATGGATCGAACGGTATCCGAACGGTCATGGCGCAGATATGGCTTAATAGTTGCGGGTGCGACAGTCTTATACGGCATTCTTGTCGGAAGTTATTTTGGCGCTTCGCCACCCGATGGATCGCTATGGGCAAAGCTGAAGATTCTCGATTTGAACAACTTCAGCGCGATGATGATGGTGTCCATTGTTGTCGGCGTTTTCCATCTTGTGCTGGCCAACGCATTGGCCGCGCGTGCAGCATGGGGTCAGCGCAAAGCTGTTGCTAACCTTGGATGGATCGCTGCGCTGATCGGTGGGTTTGTTTTGTGGCTCAGTTACATGAAAGGTAATGCACCCCTACCCGGTGCATCAATCTTAGCAGTCGGTGTGTTGGTCATCATCCTATTTTCAAGTGAACGGGTTATCAATAAACCGACCGACTGGTTGTGGCGCCTTGTCGAAGGGCTGCAAAGCCTTGCTGGTGCTATGGGCGCGTTCGGGGATGTACTAAGTTACATGCGCTTGTTTGCGCTTGGACTAGCCTCGGCCTCGCTCGCAATCACATTCAACGATCTGGCGGTATCTGTAATGCAGGCGCTAAAAGGGCCTGGGATCCTGTTCGGTCTACTTATCCTGATCATTGGCCACATTCTGAATTTCGCCCTCGCGATGATGAGCGGCGTCGTTCATGGATTGCGCCTCAACTATATCGAATTCTTTAAATGGGGTCTTCCGGATGAAGGGATTGTCTTTCGCCCGTTTGCCCGCAAGGAGGTTCAGGAATGAATGAGCTTGTTCTAACATTGGGTTGGCTTGGTATCTACGCTCCAATGGCGTTGGGTGCCGCGGCCAGTGCAATTGGCTGCGCGATCGCGGGTCAAGCCAGCATCGGGGCGATGACCGAAACTGATGGCGGATATGGCCGCTTTGTCGGCGTCTCTGCCTTTCCCTCCACCATGGTCATTTACGGTATCGTTATAATGTTCACGTTGAACCGCGACGTGACGCCGGAAAATGCCGGCGGCTTATTCGGTATCGGAATTCTATCCGGGATTGCCCTTATGTATTGCGGCATCTGGCAAGGTCGGGCTTGCGCCGCCGCAATCAATGCCACCAAGGAAAAACCAGAGATATTTGGATTAGCGCTGGCGCCAGCCGCGATTATCGAAGGTTTCGGCGTCTTTGCATTTGTGTTCGCACTAGTAATCAGCGCGGGGATTAGTTGATGGGACAGAATGGTACGATTTCACATGGCGTAGATGAGTTGATCGAAAGGCTGCGCAGCGAAGGGGTCACAGCCGGCCAAGCCGATGGTGAAAAATTACGCACCGAGGCAAAATCCGAGGCAGCGCAAATTTTGTCGGACGCAAAACGTGAAGCAGATGAGTACCAAAAAAAAGCTCGTACAGAGGCCGATAATTATCGTTCAGCAGGAGAAGAGGCGCTTAACACTGCTATGCGGGACGCAGTTCTGACAATGAAGGCCGGGCTGACCGATAGATTTGCAGAAGACGTCCAACGACTTGTGACAAAAGAATTGGCTGACCCCAAACTATTAAAGCAGATGATACTAGAGGTCGTGGGGCGCGCGGCTGACGAGGCAAAGCTCGAAGGAAAGGTACAGGTTATACTGCCGGCAAAAGTCGCAACCCAAGAAGATATCAAACAGAACGCGGACGACATTCAGTCCGGAAAACTTACGAAATATGTGCTGGGCCTGACGGCCAAAATGCTTCGCGAGAATGTCGAGTTACACGCCGCGGACGATAATCAGGGTGGGATTAGGGTCCGGGCTGAGGATGAGGGTGTTGTTCTGGACCTAAGCGATAAGGCGGTGGCGGCCTTGCTTATGGAACATCTTCAACCGCGTTTCCGTGCCATTCTCGAGGGGGTAATCCGGTAAGATGTCAGTCGCTGACGCCTATATCGCGCTGATCAGCAGCCTTCCCGGATCCGAGCGTTTGTTTGTCGCCAAACAGCCGCCTCTATCACGGCTTAGGCTAGATCGCCGCCTGAAGGCTTTGTCGGCCAAAGATGCTAAGATCCTAAACTCCATTGAGAACACGCTGAGTTGGAGCGCCTATGACATGGATGTCACCGACGCGCAGGCGGTTGAACGGTGTAAACGGACGTTGAAGAATATCCCACACGCGTCACTGCGCACTCTGTTCAATGAGCGTATGGATATGCGCACCATTGTTGCCGCAATGCGGTTGCGAAAACACGGCGTTGAACCTCCTTCTGGGCCTTTCGGTTTCAGCCGTTGGAGCCGACATATCCCTGCCAATTGGAACGACCCGACCTTTAGACTTGAGACCCAGGTGCCATGGGCATCACAAGCGAACCAACTGCTGGATAACGACGATCCGCTGGGACTTGAACGACTACTTTTGTCTGTGAGCCATACACAGCTAAAGCGGCACGCTGCTCGTCACATGTTCGATTTCGAGGCCGTCGCGATCTACGTATTAATCTGGAATATTTTTGACCGCTGGGCACAAAGCAACGCGCAAGAAGCGGCGACACGTTTCGAGAATTTGGCGCAACAGGCAATGGCCGATATTGAATATCAGGGAATAAGCGCATGACAGCCCGATCCACATCTTCTGACACAGTGACTGCAAGAGTCGTTTCAGTTCAGGAAGGGCTGGTTGAAATTCAGGCTATTCCAGACGCAACGGGGCGACCCGGACAGTTGGTCAAAAACGAAGTTGTCTATATCCTGCCCTCGCGCTTGGTCGAGAATATGCGACAAGAACGGCTGAAAGCCGAAGTGTTGCGCGTACGCGGCGACACTGCCGATGTTCAGGTTTATGAGAATACGGATGGTGTTGCCGTCGGTGACCCAGTTGAACAAAGTGGGCAATTGCTTTCGGTCGAATTGGGGCCTGGGTTATTGGGGCAGGTCTATGACGGACTTCAGGCACCCTTGCCCAAGGTGGCGGCTGAATTTGGCACTTTTCTTCCCCGTGGCGCCGAAGTACCGGCATTGGATACCCTAGCTAAATGGTCGTTCACACCAATTGTCAAAGTCGGTGATATGGTCACGGCGGGCGACAGCATCGGGTCAGTCCCCGAGGGTCGTTTTACCCACAAAATCATGGTGCCATTCAATTGGACTGGCCGGTACAAAGTCGTTTGGGTTCAAAAGGGTGCCGCAACGATCCAGGATATCGTTGCACGCCTTGAAGACGAACAAGGCGGAGAACATACTCTCGCCCTGTCACAAAAATGGCCTGTAAGGCGGGCTTTGCCGGAAAGCATTCTGAAGCGAGCACTTTGCGAGCGGTTATACCCCACAGAACCTGTTCTGACATCGCAGCGATTGATTGATACCTTTTTTCCGATTGCCCGCGGTGGAACTGCATGTATTCCCGGCCCATTTGGTGCAGGTAAAACCGTGCTGCAAAACTTGATCGCCCGAAATGCCAAGGTCGATATCGTTATCGTGGTGGCTTGCGGTGAGCGTGCCGGAGAAGTTGTTGAAACTATAACTGAATTTCCAAAAATGACTGATCCCACATCAGGCGGCAGCCTGATGGATCGCACAATTATCATCGCCAACACTTCGTCCATGCCAGTGGCCGCGCGCGAGGCATCGATTTTCACTGGGATCACACTGGGCGAGTATTACCGGCAAATGGGGTTCGAAGTTTTGCTGATCGCAGACAGTACAAGTCGATGGGCGCAGGCAATGCGTGAAACATCAGGCAAACTCGAAGAAATTCCCGGAGAGGAAGGATTTCCAGCCTATCTGGAAAGTTCGATCAAGGGTTTGTACGAACGTGCCGGAGCGCTGCGAACCAATGACGGTGACACCGGAAGCTTGACACTAATCGGTACCGTCTCTCCTGCAGGTGGCAACTTTGATGAACCTGTCACGCAGTCGACGCTTTCGACGGTCAAGTGTTTTCTAGGCCTTTCTTCAGAGCGCGCTTACAAGCGTTTCTATCCGGCAGTTGACCCCATGCTGAGTTGGTCGCGGTATCTGGATCAACTTTCCGATTGGTATGACAAAAACGCCGAGCCCGGATGGACACATAAAGTCAAGAACCTGCTGGAGCTGATCGAAAAAGGAGAACAAGTCGACCAAATGATGCAGGTAACCGGCGAAGAAGGCGTGACAATCGACGACTTTGTAACCCAGCAAAAAGCACTGTTTGTCGATATGGTCTACCTACAGCAAGACGCATTTGACAAAGTGGACGCCACAGTGCCACTGGAACGTCAAAAGATGACATTTAAGCAGGTTTACGATATCGCCCGATCCAATCCGCCTTTTGCCGACAAAGCTGAGGCTCGTCAGGTGTTTACGCAACTGACTGGCTTAATGAAGAACTTCCACTATGCCGCTGAAAACACACCGGAATTCAAGTCCATCTGGGGGCAGATTAGCAACTTGTGCCACGAAAAATTCGGCCTTTGACCAGGGCGCACCTAGCGCGGACACGTCAGCGAATGTCTCGACACTATTTTGGTATCCAGACGAATGGATTGCCCCGGTTTTGAATGTTCTATCATCTCGATTAACTCAGATGCCGCCTTGCGACCCATTTCTCTGTGCGGAACATGAATGGTCGTCAATCCTGGCTGTACAATGCGCGCCAGTTCGATATCGTCAAATCCCGTAATTGATATATCGTCCGGTACGCTAAGCCCCATTTTTTCAGCCTGCCTCACTGCTCCGACTGCTAAAACGTCGTTGCCGCACAAAATCGCAGTTGGTCGATTGTCCTCTGCAATCAAATGTTCAAACGCCTCCGCTCCATTTTCAATTTCATAGGGAGTTTCGACAATAGACAGTGTCTCTGGGGACAGTCCGTGCATTTGCATCGCGTCTTTAACGCCCTGAATCCTTAACCGTGCTCTGTCGTTTCCCTGACTCATCCCCGAAATCATCGCCAAACTTTGATGGCCCAGCTTGATGACCTCATCGGCCAGAGCCATCATAGCCTGTCGGTTATCGAACCCAATCGAAGGGGTCCGTTTCCCCGGTATGAACGACCATGCGACCATTACAGGAACTTTTTGCTGTTCGAGATAATCATAAATGCGCGCTTGTCGGTCATGTCCAATCAGCAATAATCCATCGGCGCCACGCGCCACCAACGTCCTTATTTGCTCCTCTTCGACTTCTGGCTTGTACGCGGAACTGGAGACCAAAAGCGTATATCCACGCTTGTGAATTTCTTCCTGGAAAGCTTGCAGACCTCTCGCAAAAATTGCGTTTTCCATTGTGGGAATGATCGCCCCAATCGTGAATGATCGTTTGGCTGCCATCACTCGCGCCGCGAAATTTGGGGTATAGCCCAATGCCTCAACAGCGGACATCACACGTTCACGCGTCGCCGCGACCACGCGCTTGGGATCATTCAGACATCTCGACACAGTCGCGGTCGAAACTCCTGCCCTTTTGGCTACATCATCCAAGGTCGGAACTGACCGGAGTTTTGACATTTCTGAACCTGAGCTTTGCGTTTTCCTAATTCTTAACACATCCAAGCGGAGATGAAAGTAAATATGTAAGCGCTTGCATTTGCAATGTAAGCGCTTACAAGTATAAATGGACCGATTCTATAAGGAGTCCCGGAAAAATGTTTCTTGCTGCATCCATCATCGTGTTTGTCATCTATTTCACGAACGTGGCTTTGGGCGCATTTGCAGGCGACGCCTTTCTTGGGGATGTGCAAGAGATGTTGGTTCTTTTCGCGGCATCGATCTTGTTCGTTGTCGCAATTCTTAAAAAAGAAGCTGACCGCGATGCCAGTGATGGCAGCTGAATTTTTGCTTGGGAGGGCAATAAATGAACGACGATAGAAATGAAATTGCATCGGCAGAGCGCCGTAATTTCCTGAAGCTGAGTGCCAGTGGCGCCTTCACTGCCGCACTGGTTGCCGGTGCTGGCGGAATACTGTGGTCATCTGAAGCCGCAGCGCAGACCGCAAAAGAAGAAAGTGAACGGGAAAAGGCCGCCGACCACGTCATGACCATCGCGACCGCTTATGTGCTCGGCGCATCGCGCAGTTACCCGATCATGCAGCTGGATCTGAAAGAAAATATCCAGAACGCGACCAATGGTAAGGTCTATGTTAAACTGGCACCGGGTGGACAGCTGGGTGCTGGCGGTTCACTTGTGCAGAAAGTTCAGGGCGGAACGATTCAAGCTGCGCAACATTCACTGTCGAATTTTGCTCCCTTTGCATCGACGGTTGACCTGATCAATATGCCCTACCTGTGTGGCTCAAACCAAAGATTCACCAACTTGGTTCACTCTGACACCTGGAAAAGCGAGGTCCACCCCAAGGTTGAGGCTGCCGGCTTTAAGGCACTGTTTTACGTGGTAATTGATCCACGTGTCGTCGCGGTCCGTCAGGGCGGCAACGCAGTGATAACGCCCGGTGACATGAGCGGTATCAAGTTCCGCGTTCCCGGCTCAAAAATGTTGCAGCAATACTATCGCATGGTTGGTGCAAACCCAACGCCGGTTGCTTGGGGCGAAACTCCGTCAGCGATCAAGCAAGGTGTTGCTGACGCTCTCGATCCATCGGTTGGAGCGCTTTATGTATTCGGGTTTAAAGACATCCTTAGCCACGTGACTTTCACTCAGGCCGTTCCGGACAGTCAGGTTTACTCCTGCAACCTTGAATGGTTCAATTCGGTACCCGCCGATGTCCAGGAAGGCATCATGTGGGGCGCGGAAATGACGGGTCATCAGAACCTGTCCAAGGTGCCTTCGGCGCGCGCTTACGCGATGTCTGAACTAACTAAAGCGGGGGTTGAATTCCACTCCCTCAGCGAAGATCAATTGGCTGAATGGCAGGATGCCGGCGGTTATCAGCGGTCTGAATGGGATCCGTTCAAGACCGAGCTAGCCGGATCGATGGATAACTTTGAGAAGTTGGTCGAAGCAGCTGGAACTCAAGGAAAATATTACGTCCACGATGCGTAAAATAAGTCAGGCGGACGCTATTTCTGCGTCCGCCACCTAATCTGTCAGCCATGCCTCAAAGGGCCCGAACCAAAAGGTTCCAGCCTGGCTGTTCTATTGCCGAGGGGAACGATGACCGCACTTCAAAAAATAGATCGAAACGCCGAACGCTGGCTGTTGCTGGTGTTCTACGTGATGTTGGTCATAACTATGGCCATCGAGGTCCTTCGGCGCGAAATATTCGCGTACTCTTCCATCTGGGGAGAAGAAATAGTCCGCTATTCATTTATCTATCTCGCGTGGATCGGGGCCGCCGCTGCAATCAAGGAGCGCGCGCATATTCGCATCGATGTGATAATGCACTACCTCGGCCCCCGGCCTAAGGCAGTTCTTTATATTTTTGGTGATCTGGTGATGTTCGCCGTGGCGATAATTGCTCTCTACTGGTCATACGAGGCCGTGCATGTCTCGGCCAAGTTTGGATCGGTCACTGACGGGCTTCGGGTCTCAAAAGTGTGGTTCTTGATGGCTGTGCCGACAGGTTTCGCGCTTATGATCTGGCGCTTAATCCAATCCCTGTTACGTGATCTGAAATCCCTTCGCGACGGCACTCCCGTCTTCGAAGGCGACAAACTGTTTGACTGAGGAGATCAAGAATGCTCTGGAATTCCCTCAACCAAACGGTCGAACTCGGCTGGGATTTTTATCTTCCGGTCATTCTTTTTGTTGGCCTAATCGCCCTAGCGGTTCCGGTTTGGGCCGCCATCGGCACCGCAGCGATTGTTATGCTGATCATGTCGGGCGACTTGCCGCTTAGCCTGGTTGGTGAGAGCCTCTTTACCGGAATTGACGCTTTTGCACTCACCGCTGTGCCGCTGTTCATCTTGACAGGCGACGTGCTTGTTCGCACCGGCCTTTCGCGGAAATTTCTGGACGTTGCCGAGGCGCTTACGTGCTTCGCAAAGGGCGGTTTTGGTTCGGCCACCGTTTTGGTCTGCGGTATGTTTGCGGCCATCTCCGGCTCAGACGCCGCAGGCGCAGCCGCTGTCGGCCGTATGACAATTAACCGACTTGTCGAAAGCGGCTATCCACGTCCCTATGCCTGCGCCTTGGTAGCTGCGGGTGCTTGCACCGGCATTCTCATTCCGCCTTCAATTGCATATATCATTATTGGTCTGGTGTTAGGAATATCCGCGTCAACTTTGTTTCTGGCGGCGCTGATACCCGGCCTGGCAATTCTCGTATCAATCCTGATTACCAATATCGTCGTTAACCGTATTTACGGTTACGAAGGCGGCGGCATGATGACCTTTGGCGAATGGCTGGCCAATCTGGGCAAAGCCCTGAAATCAGGTTGGTATGCATTCATTGTGCCGGGCATCATTTTTTACGGTATCTTCTCTGGCCGATTGACACCAACCGAGGCGGGCGCGACCGCGGTCGTCGTCACAATTATCATGGGCTTCATCCTGCGTACGCTTACACTGGCTGATTTCCCTTCGATGCTGGTGAGCTCTGCTAAGGTAAACGGCGTCATTCTCCCGATTATCGCCTTTTCCGCTCCGCTTGCCGAAGCGCTGGCCATCATGGGCGTTCCTCAGGGCTTCGTCGCCTCGATCACCTCTCTTACAGACGATCCCTACCTGCTGATCCTTCTAATGATTGGCATACTGATCGCTGCCGGCTGTGTTATGGAAACGACACCAAACATCGTGATCCTTGCGCCCATTCTAAAGCCTTTGGCCGACAACATCGGCATGAACGAGATTCAGTTTTGCATCATGATGATAACCGCGCTTGGTGTTGGTTTTATCACCCCGCCACTGGGCCTGAACCTGTTCGTCGTATCTGGCATTACAGGTGAGTCGATTCTGAAGATTGCGGCGCGCGCGGTTCCTTTTGTATTAACTATGCTGATCGTTGTTCTCCTGATCGCATATGTTCCATCCGTATCTACAACTTTGCTTCCTGCAATCTACCAATAGGACCAGCTTAATATGCCTCGTGACTATCTGAAAAAGGCTACCCTGACGGCGCAATCGCATGCCTCAGAAGTGCATGACACCGTCAAAACCATCCTCGCCGACATTGAGGCGGGCGGCGACGCAAAGGCGCTGGAATATGCAGCCAAGTTCGACAAGTACGAAGGCAACGTGTTGCTGAGCCAAGAGGAAATCGACGCTGCATGCGCGCTGGTGCCTGAAAAACTTAAGGCTGATATCCGTTTTGCACACGACAACGTTCGCAGATTTGCGGAAACGCAAAAAGCTACTGTGTCGGATGTACAGATGGAAATTGTACCCGGTTTCATTGCAGGTCAAAAAGCGATCCCCGTCGACGCCGCAGGGTGTTATGTGCCAGGTGGACGATACAGCCACATCGCCAGCGCAATCATGACCGTTACAACTGCCAAAGTTGCTGGCTGCCGTCACATCACCGCCTGTTCACCGCCGCGTCCAGGCGAAGGCGTGGCACCTGCGATTGTTTACGCCGCACACATCTGCGGGGCCAACAGTATTCTGGCCATGGGAGGCGTTCAGGGTGTGGCCGCAATGACATACGGCTTGTTTGGCCTACCAAGAGCTAACATTCTTGTGGGCCCTGGCAACCAGTTCGTGGCCGAGGCAAAACGTATTTTGTATGGCAAAGTTGGCATCGACATGATCGCTGGCCCAACCGACAGTCTGATCCTTGCGGATTCCACATCCGACGCGCATGTGGTTGCAACCGATTTGGTCAGCCAAGCCGAACATGGCTACAACTCTCCAGTCTGGTTAGTCACGGACGACCGCGAACTTGCACAGAAGGTTATGGATTTGGTCCCTACCCTTATCGACGACCTCCCAGAGCTGAACCGCGAGAATGCCTTTGCTGCGTGGCGTGACTATGCCGAAGTGATCGTTTGCTCTGGCCGCGAAGAGATGGCCGCCTGCTCGGACGAATATGCCCCCGAGCATTTAACTGTTCAGGCCGAAGATCTGGATTGGTGGCTGAACCGACTGACCTGTTATGGTTCGCTGTTCCTAGGCGAGGAAACAACTGTGTCTTACGGAGACAAGGCGACAGGGACGAACCACGTTCTACCGACATCCGGTGCCGCCAGCTACACTGGCGGACTGAGCGTGCACAAATACATGAAAATCGTGACATGGCAGCGAGCAACGCGAGAGGGTTCAAAATCGATCGCCGAAGCGACTGCGCGTATTTCCCGCCTTGAAGGTATGGAAGGACACGCCCGGGCGGCAGATGTGCGTCTTGCGAAGTATTTTCCCGACGAAAAGTTCGACCTGACCGCCGATGGCTGATCCACGAACGTTGTTTGACCTGTCTGGACGGGTGGCTTGCGTCACTGGCGCCAGCTCGGGCCTTGGCCGGCAAGCCGCGAAAACGTTGGCTGATGCTGGCGCCTGTGTCGTCGGTTTGGCAAGACGCACCGAAGCGCTGGCACAAATGTGTGACGAGATCGGGGAGCGTGCCGCAGCTGTCGTTGGCGATGTTGCGGATCGATCAGGTGTTGCATCGCTGGCGAAGGAAGTCTCATCAAAATTCGGTGCACCGGACATTCTGGTCCATGCTGCAGGCATTAACACACGTGAAGCTGCGGACGACGTGACTCCGGAAGGGTGGGATACCACTTTGGCACTGAATTTGAGTGCTCCATTCTTTCTAAGCCAAGCGATGGTTCCCGCCATGAAGGAACGCGGATGGGGACGGATTGTTAATTTTGCCTCTCTGCAAACCAGTCGAGCTTTTCCAGGTGGCGTTGCATATGGCGCCACAAAGGGCGGAATAGGACAATTGACCCGGGCTATGGCCGAAGCGTGGTCGCCCCACGGCATTAACGCGAATGCCATCGGACCAGGGTTTTTCCCTACAGAACTGACCCAAGCAGTGTTTGACGACCCTGAGCGTGCTGCACGTAACGCTGCGCAAACCTGCATACGACGAAATGGTCAAATGGAGGATATCGACGGTCCAATACTGTTTTTGTGCTCTAAGGCTTCGGATTATGTGACTGGACAAATCCTTATGGTGGACGGGGGATTTACAGCAAAATGAAAGCTCTGGTTTATCAAGGTGTAGAACGATTAACTTTCGAAGATGTGCCGGATGCTGCTCCCAATACCAATGAGCATCTGATCCGAGTCGAGGCCGTTGGGATTTGTGGCTCAGACATGCATGCATATCTTGGGCACGATGCCCGGCGCCCTGCCCCGCTGATCCTTGGCCACGAGGCGGCCGGAGTTATTGTGGGCGGACCAAAAGACGGAAAGCGCGTGACTATCAACCCATTGGTGTCTTGCGGCAATTGCCCGGCTTGTACGTCTGGTCGTGAAAACCTCTGCCCGGACCGTCAAATAATATCGATGCCACCGCGCGAAGGTGCCTTTGCACAATTCGTCGCCATGCCAGAGGCAAATCTTGTTCAGGTTCCTGACCACGTTCCAATGGTCAAAGCAGCTCTGGCAGAGCCTTTGGCTGTAAGTTGGCATGCTGTCAGGTTGGCGCTCGAGGCGTTGAACCCTGCGATGGAGCAACGCGCCCTCGTTATTGGCGGCGGAGCCATCGGTCTGGCTGCAGCGTTAGCCCTTAAGGCGATGGGAGTTGCGGACACGGTGATTTCAGAGCCAAACAATGTGCGCCGGGAATTTCTTGTGGATTTGGGCGGACTCGAAGTCTGTGCTGAACCTGATGGGACTTACTCAATTGTCATCGATGCCGTCGGTTATGCAGCCACTCGCGCGACCGCCTCTGCCTGCGCCGCGCCAGGCGGAGTAATCGCGCATGTTGGTCTAGGCGAAGATGCCGGCGGGTTGGACGTGCGGCGCATGACCTTGCAGGAAATTACCTTTATCGGGACGTATACCTATACTGTCGAAGATTTTCGTCAAACGGCACAAGCGATCTTTGATGGGCGACTTGGAACACTTGATTGGACGGAAGAGCGCGCCTTGTCTGATGGCGCGCGCGCTTTTCAAGACATCCGTTCTGGTACGGTCGCTGCACCAAAGATTATTCTGTCCCCATGGGCATAGACCCGAAACAACCGGAGGCACACATGTATAAGAAAATTCTTGTCCCAATGGCGCTGGACCATGACATTTCGCAAAATACGCTCGAAATAGCCCGTGCACTGTCGGGTGAAGGGGCACAGATCGTGGCGCTTCACGTTTACGAGTTACCGCAGGGCTCGGTCAGCACCTATCTGGACAACTCCTTGGTCGAAGAATCCTATCGGCGTGCACGCCAGCTTTTGCTGGAAAAAACTGCCAATCTTGAAGGTGTTACAGCCGAAATCACCAAGGGCCATACAGCGCGTACAATCATAGATTATGCCACTGAGAATAAAGTCGATTGCATTGTAATCGGCTCACACAAGCCCGGAATAAGCGACTATTTTCTTGGGTCGACCGCATCGCGGGTCGTCCGACATGCGCCCTGTGCCGTGCATGTTCACCGCAATCCTTGAACCGTTAATCGCGCCTCTTGCGCCTCACAAAGGACAGACAGACCGGAAATGAACATAGACAAAAAGATCACCGACGATCTTGTGGCAAACAATATTTCGTTTGTTACCACCGTGCCATGCAAGCAATTGGCCGGAGTAATCGAGGAAATCGATGCACATGATGAAATTTTTCACATCCCCTCGAATAAAGAGGACGAAGGGATGGGTCTGTGCGCTGGCGCCTGGATGGGTGGAAAGCGTCCTGCAATCATAATGCAAAACACAGCCATCGGTGTGACGATCAACACTCTTGCTACACTGATCCAGTATTACCGCATGCCTCTGCCGATGCTTATTTCTTATCGCGGGGAATTACGTGAACCTGTTGCTTGTCAGGTGGAAATGGCGGTTCATACTAAAGCGCTGTTGGCACAAATGAACATCCCGACCTATCATTTTCACCATCAGAAGGATGTCGAGGAATTGGACATGATCCTCAAGTACACGTTCATGTGCAACAAACCGGTCGCAATCCTGACCGATGCCAACTTTTGGGGAGGCTATGGCGACCAATGATCCGTTCTGAAATCCTAAAAGAAATAGCTCCGATCCTGCGCGATCAACTGGTTGTCTGCAACATCGGCATTCCAAGCCAGGAGCTGCACGCTATCGATGACCAGCCGACCAATTTCTATATGCTGGGCACCATGGGTTTGGCGTCGAGCATAGGTTTGGGTTTGGCCCTTTCTCAGCCGAAGCCGGTGATCGTGATCGATGGTGACGGGTCAATCCTGACTAATCTTGGCACCTTGCCGACAATCGCCAACAACGTGAGCGACAATTACATTCTGTTGATCATCGACAATGGATCTTACGGTTCAACGGGTGATCAGCCTACCTATGCAGGACAAAAAACCTCTCTTACGAAAATGGCTGAGGCTGCTGGATGCGAACGCGTCATAGAATGTACGGCCGAAGATACTGGTCGCGCGCTGCAAGAAGCGCTTGATGCCAAGAAAATGACGATCATCGTCAGCAAATGTGAAAGTGGTAACGCCAAGATGCCAGTTATCACAATGGACCCGGTCGTTATCCGTGACAGGTTCATGAAAGCCGTACAGGCATAATGCCGCAAAGCGCCATTCACTGTTCAGAAGACGCCCGCCGCCTAGCGCGGCGGCGTCTGCCGTGGATGGTATTTGACTATATCGACGGGTCGGCAGGTGGCGAAACTGGGGCCGTACGAAACCGCGCAGCAATGGACGCAATGACCCTGCGCCCTCGAATCCTTCGAGATGTCAGCGAGAGGTCCGTAGCAAGTTCAGTTTTTGGCAAAGCAGCGAAAGCGCCGTTTGGTATCGCACCAATGGGTATGTGCAACCTTTCGGCTCCGGGTGCAGATATGATGCTGGCCCGGCTGGCGGCGAAGTATTCAGTTCCACTTGGGGTTTCAACTGTCGCTTCGACATCAATGGAAGAGATAATCCTCGCGGCAGAAGGAAATGCGTGGTTTCAATTATATTTCAGCGGCGATGGCACCGGGACTTTTAAACTGGTGGACCGGGCAAAGGAGGCTGGATACGAAACTCTTGTACTAACCGTGGACGTTCCCGAAGTGGGTCGACGTCCGCGCGAATTGCGCCATGGCTTCCGGATGCCGTTTCGGATGGGTCCCAAGCAAGTTCTGGATTTCGCACTTCACCCACGCTGGTCCCTGACCACATTGATGCGGGGTAAGCCCCAGATGGCAAACTTTCAGATGGAAGGCTATGAATTCGACCGAACCGAAAGCCGCGCAAAGGCAGATTGGCAAACATTGGCGCGCCTCAGGGAACGCTGGTCCGGCAATCTGGTCGTCAAAGGCGTATTGGACGTCGAAGACGCGGTAGCGCTCAAGGATGCTGGGGTCGACGCTATTCAGGTGTCGAGCCACGGCGCCCGACAGCTGGAAAGTGCCCCATCACCATTTTTGATGCTGCCTGAAATCCGCGCAGCGGTTGGTGAAGATTATCCCCTTTTCTATGATAGCGGTCTGCGATCTGGAGAGGATGTTCTGAAAGCACTTGTGTCTGGTGCGGACTTCGTTTTTTTCGGTCGGATCATGCAATTTGCAATCGCAGCGGAAGGAGAAAATGGCCTTCATCAGCTGTGGTCTATCCTGACCGACGAAGTGGACATCGCGATGGCGCAGCTTGGGATCACCGAGGTCAATCAACTGCGATCCAAAAAAAATGCTCCGGCGCAATAGCTTTGGAAAAAACCGACAGCGGACCGGAGGTACACGCTGCATGTTCAATTCATAATGGCTTCAATCTTCTCCAAAGTCGCAATATTTACCGCAACCCCATCCGCTTGGGCGCGCAAACGCTTTGCCCCGCGTCCATCGCCGGGCAGACGCGCGCCTTTTTGCGTCCGGATTGCATCGACTAGCCCGGCAATCCCCGTCGAGAACAAGTCGTCAGAGGTGGCGCTCGGATCTATAGCAATGAAAAACTGACCGGTCTTCGGCGGGCCGCCCGCCGTTCCCGAAAAAGGCGAAGCGTGGATTCCCAGCGTAGCCCCAGTGAGTGCCGCGGCCATAACCTCGGTTAGGAGCGCGATCCCAACACCCTTGTACCCGCCGGAAGGGGCCATTGACCCCTTCAGGCCCACTGCTGGGTCGTTAGTAGCATTGCCATCGGGGTCCAGGGCCCAGCCAATCGGAATTGGTTTGCCTTCGCGTGCGTGTTTCATAACTTCGCTTCTAGCGATGGTACTTGCGCTTTGATCGATCAGCAAAGCGGGCTGACCACCTGCTCCCGGAACGGCAAGAGAAAACGGATTGGTGCCAACGACTGGTATCGAACCGCCTGACGGCGCAATCGAAGCCGGCGCGTTCGTAAAGCCCAACCCAACAAGCCCAGCCTGCGCCAATCGATGGGTGTGATACCCTAACACGCCGCAATTATAACTGTTTCTGATTGAAAGCGCCGCCACGCCCTGTTCCCGCGCTGCTGGCACCAATTCTGCGAAGCCCAGTTCGATGGCAGAATGGGCAAAGCCCGTGGCCGCGTCGACAGTCACAACCCCCGGCCTTGGTCGCGCCAACGTGGGTTCCGCTTGACCATCAACCTTTCCGCATTGCACATGCTCACAGTAGATTGGAATATAGGCGAGACCGTGACTGGCCACGCCATCAGCCTCGGTGGCCGCAGTTGCCACGGCCAACGGTCTGGCGTTCTCTGCGCTTGTACCAGCGGCCACCAATGCGCGAAATGCAAGATCTTCGATTTCAGCAATAGAAAGTGTTTTTGTATCAGTCATCTTTGCGCCACTTTAATCATTATCAGTTAGTCCTGCACCCGCGCCCAATTGACGGGATTCTTCGGTTGCCGGGGCGTAAGTGCGTTGGGCGAATTGGTTCAACCTGTTCCAGATTGCCCGGTCAGGCGTGGCTCGTGTTTGGCTGCACGTTGGCCTGTTCAGATCGCCCCCCAACTGAATGGTTACGCGCGCCGCGACATCAGGGTAGCTTTCTACAGAAAGTAGTTGTTTTCCGTCAGTGATCGCGATCTCTCCGTCGATGTCTACCGAAACACAGTTAGAAACTACGAGGGAAGCATTAGCCGCAAACGGCAACAGAATCTCGGGAATTGCGATCGGGCTAGTATCAATCTGGCCGTCTAACAAACGACTGGCGCTGTCCGACAGCAGCGCCCCTGTGACCAGGGGACAAAGTATACTCTCGCAAGACCACCGTTCTTGCTGTCTTGTTGGAGCGTGTTCTGATGCAGAAGGCGCAAGGCCCAACTCCAACAGTCGAGTCAGAGCCGAGACACCGTCCAAACCATTGGTACATAACCAGCGCGACGCTTTACCTGCCTCTTCTGCAAGCCCCCAACTGTATCCAGCCCCGCGAGCCGCTCTTTTTGCTGTCGCCTCGACCTCATTGAGAGACAAGTTCACGTATCATCCTCCGGATACACCCAAAGGTCAGCATTATTCTGCGTCAATTCCTCGGGATATGGCGCCCCTGCATACATGCAAATTCTCACCCAGCGGTCGGATCGCGGATCAAAGTGAGTTGCACCGAAAAAGGACAGTTTCGCCCGCAGCATATCGATCGGCAGAGTTTTCGCGCCAATGGTGTTGTCCTGAATCTCACTATAAGGCGCAAGGCGGCTCATCTGAGCACGACGAACGGTGTGGCGGTGTTCCGGATGACTTAGCAAAAACGCCGCGATGGGTTGATCTGCCTCCCACTTTTCCAATGCCGCAAATGCGGCGACAGCGTCACGCGCCGGGGCGAGGGGTTGCTCATATTCCTCAATGGGTTCTTCGAACCGTTCGCCTAGGCGAGGCTCCAACTTTTCTTCGGACACATACCATGCCCTGGCGCAGTGTTCCCTTGCCGTCCAGTCCAAGCTAAGCGCCCAATCGAAATTGTCTTGTATCAGATCGCGGACCGCGGCCACTGGCATCGCGCCATCAATTCGAAACGCATCCGTATTGCTGTCCGACATGCAGTTGGATAGCCCATCCACCAGATGCCCGTATGGCTCTAAAATCAACGAAGCCACGAGCTCTTGCCCTTCTTCACTAAGCGCACTCTCTGACCAAGTTACTAGACGGTCCCACGGATGAATTTGTTTCAGAACGTCCCCTGCCAGGTAAGCGACCAGCGTCTGCAAGTCCTTGTTTAGCGCCCCAAGTTTCTTCACTTGTATCGGATGTTCGGACCGCCAGTTTTCTACTGAAAGCACACTTCGCCCGACCAATTCTTGAAAGGTGTTAGTTTCATCCTTCGTTGCAGACTGAATACAGCGGACACAGGCAACAGCCTCTTCGCGGGCCATGATCCAATTATTGAACAAGATCGGGTGATTAATGATGAAAGGCGCCATTCCAAGGCCCGTTGAATTTCCGATGCCCAATCGCCTCGCAATGTCTGGTCGAAGCGGCACAGCCCGATTTCCACCTTGCGCAACCGCCATGTGTTGCACCAAATCGCGGACGAATGTGCGGGTAAGATAAACAGACAGCATCTCGATCTGGAACGGTGCTTGAGCTTCGTCCCGTTCAGCAATGACATCGCGATCCGCTGCGCCAAATTTGCCCGACCCGTAGACGGCTGTTGTGCGCATCAGGTAGCCCACTTCATCAATGCGCTTGGGGTTTGGTTGCTTTCCGGCTGCAAGGCTGTCGACCACGTGTGCCCACAGCCGAACCGAACGGTTTGCTCGCGATAGCGACAATTCACTTTCAGAAACACGTCCGGCTTCTTGCAACGGTACGTTTTTTGACAAGCGATCGATGTCCTCTTTGGATGGGACACCGTCAAATAAAGCGAACGTAGCGTCCCAAGCTTCTGCAATCACCCGGTCAGAACGTTTTTCGTCGGGCAAATCATGCGCGAAGGCCACAAGTGAATAGGCGCGATGTGGGCCTTGTGCGGTATAAACAGCGCTGCCAACGCCTCGGTCGTCAACATCAAAGACCGGTCGTGTGAACTGCCAACCTTCGCTGGCCATTCTGCGGGTCAATACCCTCATGAAACTCAGGCGGCATTGGTGCATAGACCCAAGCCGGCTGAGGCGCATGACTTTGGCAGGTTCCCTGCGGGTAATATGTCTGCCTTGCAAAGTCATATGGCCATCGGTCCGAAGTTATCCGCAAAAAAGCGATACCAGTTGCCGCCCATTATGCCCGCAACTTCTTCTTCGTTCATACCAACGGCACGCAATCCTGTTTCAATGTTACCAAAATCGCGATTGTCGCGGAACCAATCTGGCATCAGAGGAAAGCCCGGATTGCTGGCCGACCCTTCACCATAATCGATTCCCTTGGTCCATCGCCCAACCCGCATCCATTCCACGACACTGTCCGGTTGGTCCTGACAAAGGTCTGAACCAATTCCCAGATTCTGTACGCCGTATCTATCAGCAGTGCGGGCGATCATTTCGCAGAAACTCTGTAATGTGCAGTCCGATTTATCTTTAAGATGATGCGGGTAAATCGAAAATCCAAACATCCCGCCGTTTTCCGTGACTGCCCGGATCACTGCATCGCGTTTATTGCGTAATGCTGGCGACCAGTCATGTGGGTTGGCGTGCGTAATAGCTATCGGCCTTTCGGATAGTTCGGCCGCCTCTATTGTTGACCGATCTGCCGAATGGCTCATGTCGATGACTAGGCCAACACGGTTCATTTCTTTGATAACCTGCCGCCCCATACGGGTGATGCCGGTGTCTTCGGCCTCGTAGCACCCAGTCGCTAAAAGCGACTGGTTGTTGTACGTCAATTGCATAAATCGCGCACCCAGGGTGTGCACAATCTCAACCAAACCAATATCGTCCTCAATAGGGGCTGGGTTCTGAAACCCAAAAAAGACAGCAGTTCGATCAGTTTCCTTGGCCTTGTCAATGTCGCTGGCCCACTGACCTTTGACGATAAGGTCCGGAAACTGCTCGAACCAACGGTTCCATTTTTCAAAATTCAGAACCGTTTCCCGGAAATTCTCGTGATAGGAAATTGTGACGTGAATCGCGTCGACGCCACCCTCTCGCAACTGACGAAATACCTTTTCGGACCAGTTTGCATATTGCAATCCGTCGATGAGCATCAGGCAGGATTCCCGGCGCTGATATACGCAGTCTTGACCGTGGTGTAGAATTCGGCTGCTGCCTTGCCTTGCTCCCGCGGGCCATAAGAGCTGTCGCCGCGTCCGCCAAAGGGGACATGATAGTCGGTGCCAGCAGTGGGCAGGTTCACGGTCACTACACCGGTCCGGGCGTTTTTGCGGAAATGCGTCGCGCGGGCCAAGCTTGTGGTCACAATACCCGACGTAAGGCCGAAACTTGTGTCGTTTACGGTCGAAAGTGCCTGCTCATAGCTGTCAACTTTGATGACACTAGTGAGCGGCGCGAACATCTCTTCCCGGTTAATGCGCATGTCATTGGTAGTGTTAATAAATACACCTGGTGACATGTAATATCCGTTATATGGCAGGTCCAACCTTTGACCGCCACAAATCAGCTCGGCACCTTCGGAGCGCCCGAGTTCTACATAGGCAAGGTTTTCGCACAACTGCTGTTCGCTGACGACTGGGCCCATTTGAGTACCTTCTTCCAAAGCGTGACCAACCTTCATCGCCTTTGCGCCAGCAACCAGCTTTTCCACAAACGCGTCATGCACTGCGGCATGGACAACTAGCCGTGACGAAGCAGTACATTTCTGACCGGTGCCGCCAAAGGCACCACCCAGCGCCAACGTCACGGCCAAGTCTAAGTCTGCGTCATCCATGACTGCTAATGCGTTTTTTGAACCCATTTCCATTTGAACCTTTGTCAGGTTCTGAACCGCGGCCGTCGCGATACCTTTGCCGACGGGTACTGACCCAGTAAAGGAAATTGCATCGACCTTTGGGCTCTCGACCAGGTGCTGACCAATTCGGCGACCCGATCCCATCACCAAAGAAAACAGACCTTTTGGAATATCTTGTCGTTCAATGATTTTGGTAAGGGCTACGGCAGAGGCCGGAGTCAAATTGGCGGGTTTCCATACAACGGCGTTCCCATAGCACAATGCAGGGGCAATTTTCCAAGAAGCAGTGGCAGTAGGAAAGTTCCACGGGCTTATGACCGCGACAACGCCTACGGCCTCACGACGAACATCGATTTCGATATCTGGCCGAACGCTGTCAGCGTTTTCACCGATCTGACGAAGACATTCTGCAGCGTAGTAGGTAAAAAATTGCCCTGCCCGATAGACCTCACCCCTGCCCTCTGCCAATGGCTTGCCTTCTTCCCGCGACAACAACCTACCTAGCTCTTCGGCGCGCGCCATTAGCTCATCGCCGATACTCATCAAAACCGCTTGCTTGCGTTCAATGCCGTAGGCTGCCCATTCGGTTTGCGCTACTCGTGCCTGAACCAGTGTTGCCTCAAGTTGATCAAGATTGGCCTGAGCATACATGCCAATGAGATCGCTGAGGTCAGAAGGATTGCGGTTTTCGATCTCGCTTTCGCCCGCCAGCCATTCGCCGGCAATCAGGTTCAGTTCAGTCACGTTGCGCACCAATTCCTAATATTCGTTCTGCAATATGATGGACGCTTGAGCCAACATCAGTCAAATTCGAGTTATTTAACGAAGCTTCAGGAATTCTGAAATATGGCGATCAAAATCGAAATGCTTCGATGTTTTTGTTCGGTGGCGCTGTCCGGTAACCTTGTCGAAGCCGCAGAGCGTTTGGGGCGCACTCAATCCGCTGTTTCTATGACCCTGAAACAGTTTGAAGATCATCTGGGCAAAAAGTTGTTCGAAGGAGAACGGAAAAACCGACTTTCACCATTGGGTCAGCAGGTTTTTGAAATTTCACTTAAACAAGTGCGTCAATTCGATCAGACGGTTCAATCCATCCAAGCAGCGGCAGACGCCGAACGTGGACTGCTGCGCATCGTTTCTGTTCCGTCAGTTGCAGCACTAATTTTCCCCGCTGTTCTCGACCATATGACTAAAAAGTTTACCGGATTGAAAATCGAACTGCGGGACACCGATACACAACAGGTGCTGGATGCACTGGTCGAGGGCAAAGCCGACTTGGGTATAGCTTCGGGATATCATCCAATGAATGGCTTCAATGCTGTACCGCTCTTCCAGGATCAATTTGGACTTGTATGCGCTTCTGACCACCCGCTTATTACCAGGGACGAACCGCCTACAGTCGAAGACGTTGTTTCAGCGCCGTTCATACGCAATGCCCTGTGTGACCTCATTCAGACACCAAGCTTTCAGCGCGCAATCGAACAAGCCGACGTCACCATACAAAACACACATTCGCTGATAACCATGGTAAGAACTGGCGCTTGGGTCACTGTTCTTCCTCGGATGGTCGCGAACTTCATTCCAGAAACCACGGCGTTTCGCACCATATCCGACTTGCCAGACACGCGGCAAGTTTACCTCTATGTAAGGGAAAGAGCACGCTTTAAGTACATAACCGACGAGTGCAGAGAGTTCATTCTAGATCAACGTCTTGCGTCATACTGTTAAACGAATTTCTTTTTCTCCTTCGGGCGCTGGAACCGAGGCTCGCTCACCGGACTCGACTTTGCATCAAGAGCGGGCAAAATTGGAGCGAGTAAAAAGCTTTTGCCGGGTGGGAGGAGAAGTATGCCAATTGTCCGACAGTTTGGAACTTGGGCAAAAATCGTCTTCGCCGCAGTCGTTCTCGTCATAGTGCTTAGCCCAACAAATATTGCGTTGGCCGATACAAAAACTGCAGGCGTTGTGTCACAACCCCAGCAGAACTGGGCGGAGGTCAAAACGATCCTTGATCGACGCTGTGTCGTTTGCCACAGCTGTTACGACGCGCCTTGCCAGCTAAAGTTGACCTCGCCCCAAGGTCTCTTGCGCGGGGCTAGCAAAGAAGCCGTCTATCACACCGAACGTCTGAAGGATGCACAGCCCACGCGTCTTGGCATTGATGCACAGACAGTGCCCGAATGGGTAAGGCTTGGTTTTTTTCCGATCTTACATACTGAAGAGCAATCTAAGGAAGACAGCACTTTACTGGAAAAGTACCTTAACCTTGGTCTTGAATATCCGCTGTCAGCAAATAATCCCGTACCTGACGAATTGGGCCTAGCAATCGATCGACCGCTTGTCTGCCCTACATCATCGGAATTCGGCGATTTTCGCAATTCACATCCCTTAGCCGGCATGCCTTATGCAGCGGCGCCACTATCAGAAAACGATTTTCATGTACTTACGAATTGGGTGCGCAGAGGTGCACCGATTTCGTCTTCCCTTGCGGAGATGCCCGCAGAAATTCAAAGCCAGATCGACGCTTGGGAAGCATTTCTAAATGGTTCTGATCTGCGAAATCGATTGATGAGCCGTTATCTTTACGAACACCTTTTTCTTGCGCGTCTTCATTTTGACAATGACGATTCACGAAGATTCTTTAAGCTTGTTCGGTCTATCACGCCTCCGGGTAAGGCGATTGACGTCGTCGCAACCCGGAGACCCTTTGACAACCCCGGTATCGAACAGGTCCACTACCGTTTGCAGGTTATTGATGAGAGCATCGTGCACAAGGAACACCTCGTGTACACGCTTGGCCCAGACCGGATGTCCCGATTTAAGGAGCTATTTCTGGACACTGACTGGAATTTGTTCGAATTGCCACCTTATGGCACAGCCGAAGGGGGTAACCCATTTAGTACTTTTTCGGCAATCCCAGCCCGAAGTCGATATCAATTCCTGCTGGATGACGCATTGTTTTTCGTCCGCAGTTTTATTCGCGGCCCGGTTTGTCATGGCGAAACTGCGGTAGACGTGATCGAAGACCGATTTTGGGTTAGCTTTCTCGATCCGGACGCAGACCTATCTGTTACAGACCCCGACTTTCTTGAAAACGGGGCTCAATATCTCGAACTACCAGTTTCGGATATGAATGACGGTGCGCTGGGAGATTTGCAGGCATTTTCGCATAAAAACCAGGTGCGCTACATCGAATATCGCGACAGCCAGTACCGTAACAGTTCGATTTTCACGACGGGATTTGACTATAGCTCGATCTGGGACGGCGACGGCGCTAATCCTGATGCGCGCATTACTGTTTTCAGGCATTTCGACAATGCTTCAGCGATGACTGGTTATCACGGTGCTGTTCCAGAAACCGCCTGGATAATCGACTTTCCGATATTCGAACGCATCTATTATGACTTGGTGGCTGGGTACGATGTGTTCGGGAGGGTGGAACATCAACTTTCCACACGCCTTTACATGGACGAGCTGAGAATGGAGAGCGAAGATCTGTTCCTCTCTTTCATGCCTGAAGACGTGCGGCAAGAAATGCACAATGGCTGGTACAAAGGCACCCTCGCAGAACTGCATACATATTGGCATCGCCGTCACGTCGACAACGATTTCCCGTCTGGAATTGAGTTTACAACCCCCAACCCTAAGAAAGAATTCCTTGTGGAATTATTGCGTAATGGCAAGGGTTTATGGCCTGTTTCTGATGCAATTAACAGATGTTCACCTGGTGATTGCCTACAGCACTTGCAAGATCCAATTGATCAGACCGTACGAGGCCTTGCAAATCAACGCGGCCCTTGGGTGCAATATCTGCCAGATCTATCAATTCTTATTGTCGAGACAGAGGATGGCTCATCAAGAATCTTTTCTCTTGCACATGACAAAGCACATACCAATGTCGCGTTCCTCTTCGACGAAGAAGCACGCAGAGAACCGCAAAGCGATGTACTGACGGTTATCCCGGGGCTATTTGCCAGCTATCCGAACTTTTTCTTCAATGTTCGCCAAGAAAAATTGGGTGATTTCATTAAAGAAACAAAAGCTGTTCAGTCTCAAGATGAATGGATGGAGTTAGTGGCCGAATACGGTGTGCGCAGAACAAGCCCCGATTTTTGGGAATCCAGTGATTTCCTGAATACTTACTTTTTGGATCAGAGTCCGATTGAGGCCGGCATACTGGATCTCAACCGCTACACAGATCCAAAAAAAGAAGACGATCCAACCTGACACCACAAAAACAACTAAATTCGCAGTCTAGATTAGTTGGACAATAACCCCGCCAAAGCGACTTGTCGGCTAGGGGATCGGCGCCTAGTTTAATATTATGTGGTCTTTTGCCGATATCCGGCCTGCTTACAGCAAGGCAGAGCGAATAAGCGACGGTGTTGTGCACATTGCAGGTCTGGCAGCGGCGATAGTGGCGGTTCCGACACTGATAACCTTGACCGCGCATCATCGTTCCGATCCTGACGCAGTATTGGGTGCTTCGGTATATGGGATCACTCTAATTTTGATGCTGACGCTTTCCGCCCTTTACAACATGATTGACAGCGAAAGATGGTCGGGGCTTTTACGCCGTCTTGACCACTCTGGAATTTACGTAAAGATTGCAGGAACTTATACGCCGTTCTTACTGCTATCTGGCGTTCAAGCTCCGGGGTTGCTCATTGGCCTCTGGTCTTCTGCAACCTTGGGTTCTGCATTAAAACTTGTCGACCCAAATCGGTTCAGGTGGTTTGGCCTTACCCTGTATGTGGGGATGGGATGGGCTATAGTCTGGGCCGGAGAATCTCTTTTGATGGAACTTTCACCTACCGTCTTGGCGTTGATGATTGCGGGCGGTGTTGTCTATACCTTGGGGATTATTTTTTACCTTATGGAGTGGCTGCCGTTTCATAACACGATCTGGCACGTATTCGTCCTTACAGGCAGTGTTTTGTTTTTCATTGCTGTGGCGGTGCGCATTGCACTGGTTCCACAAATTCAACTCTGAACGTCGGTGAGAAACCCCACCCCTCGTTACCCATATCTCGGCGTTTTCCGGCTTTGCGTGGTTTTTACTTCACTTGCGGTAGATCGCATTCAATCTGAAATTACATTTGCGATATGGCCTGGTCTCCCATCACATCAGAGACGTAAAAAGTGTTTAAAATCAATTTGTAATCTAAATACTAAATTTTTAGTTTGACAGCATGGCGAAAAATCGCTGATGCTGTCCCTCATCCGGTCTAGACCGGAGAGCCATAATTTTTGGGAGGAAACAGATGCGGAGACATCTACTTTCCGCAGTGGCGGCGGCTGCCGTCATTGCGGGGCACGGTCCCGTGTGGGCCGACGAAGCCGCAGCACAACGCTGGATCGACGACGAATTCCAGCCATCGACACTGTCGAAAGACGAACAGATGGCGGAAATGCAATGGTTCATCGAAGCCGCACAGCCTTATGCTGGCATGGAAATCAACGTCCTTTCCGAAGGCATCCCGACACACTCCTACGAATCCGAGGTCTTGACCAAAGCGTTCGAGGAAATCACGGGAATTAAGGTCAACCATCAGATACTTGGCGAAGGCGAAGTGGTTCAGGCGGTCCAAACCCAGATGCAGACCGGACGGAATCTGTACGACGGTTATGTAAACGATAGTGACTTGATCGGCACTCATTCACGTTTGCAGCTTGCTTATCCGCTAACCGACATGATGGGCGGCAATTGGGCGGCTACAACTTCACCTACGTTGGACTTGGATGACTTTATGGGCATTCAGTTCACGACCGGACCTGATGGCAAACTGTATCAGCTGCCTGACCAGCAATTCGCGAACCTCTATTGGTTCCGTAAGGACTGGTTTGATGACGAAAACAACAAAGCCGCTTTCAAAGAAAAGTACGGTTATGATCTTGGAGTACCGGTCAACTGGTCAGCATATGAGGACATCGCCGAGTTCTTTACTAACGACGTAAAGGAAGTCGACGGAGTGGCGATCTATGGCCACATGGACTACGGCAAACGCGCACCAGACCTAGGTTGGCGCATGACCGACGCTTGGCTGTCGATGGCTGGCGCGGGCGACAAAGGCGAGCCGAACGGCATTCCCGTCGACGAATGGGGAATCCGTATGGAAGCGGGCACCTGTAATCCGGTTGGTGCATCGGTGTCTCGTGGTGGTGCAGCAAACGGCCCAGCAGCGGTTTATGCGATCCGTAAGTGGGATGAGTGGCTGCGGAACTATGCTCCTCCGGGTGCTGCGTCCTATGACTTCTATCAGTCGCTTCCGGCACTCAGCCAAGGCAACGTGGCTCAGCAGATTTTCTGGTACACAGCCTTTACAGCCGACATGGTGAAGCCGAAGTCCGAAGGCAACAATACTGTGGACGACGAAGGCACACCGCTTTGGCGGATGGCTCCCAGCCCACACGGCCCTTATTGGGAAGATGGACAGAAAGTTGGCTATCAGGACGTGGGTTCTTGGACGTTCCTGAAATCAACTCCTGAGGATCGCGCACAGGCTGCTTGGCTGTACGCTCAATTCGTGACCTCCAAAACTGTCGATGTGAAGAAGTCCCACGTTGGTTTGACCTTCATCCGCGACAGCTCGGTCAACCACGAATCGTTCACCGAACGCGCACCCAAGCTGGGCGGTCTTGTCGAGTTTTACCGCTCGCCTGACCGCGTCGCATGGTCGCCGACCGGCATCAACGTTCCGGACTATCCGAAGCTGGCCCAGATTTGGTGGCAGCAAATTGGAGACGTGAACTCTGGTGCATTCACTCCGCAAGAGGCAATGGACCGTCTGGCTGAAGAAATGGACATCACCATGGCCCGCATGCAAGCCGCGGATGAAGGTGCCGGTGTCTACGGCGGCTGTGGCCCACGTTTGAACGAGCCACAGGATCCCGCCTTCTGGCTAGAGAAAGAGGGTTCTCCCAAGGCTAAGCTGGAAAACGAAAAGCCAGAGGGCCAGACCGTCAACTATGACGAACTGGTTCAGCGCTGGCAGTCCCAGTAAAGCGTTGAAACCCGGGGGTGCCGTTTCAGGCATCCCCACCCAAGACCAAGGCAGCGAAATTTGCTGCGGGATCGGAATCCACGGACATGATTGAACTACAAGACGCGACAAAACGGGTCGGCAACGTCATCCATATCAAGCCAACGAACCTGACGCTGCAAACAGGCCATTTTAACGTATTGTTGGGTGCAACTGGCTCGGGAAAAACCTCTCTGATCAAGATGATGGCCGGGTTGGATCCGATCGCTTCTGGCAGCGTCCTGATGGACGGGCAAGACGTTACGCGGTTGAACACTCAGAAACGCAAGATCAGCCTCGTGCACCAGTTCTTTGTGAATTACCCACACATGACGGTGTTTGAGAACATAGCCTCGCCGCTTCGCGTGGCAGGTATGGCCCAATCCGAAATCGACGGACGTGTGGAAGAGGCCGCCGATCTACTGCAGCTGCGCCCGATGCTGCAACGTCGTCCGCACGAGTTGTCAGGTGGGCAACAACAACGCACCGCCCTAGCCCGCGCGATAGCAAAGGAAAGCCGCGCCGTTTTTCTGGACGAGCCGTTGGCCAACCTGGACTACAAACTGCGCGAGGAACTACGAGAGCAACTACCCGATTTGTTCGCTGGTCGTGGCGCGGTCGTTGTCTATGCCACCTCGGAACCCGAAGAGGCTTTGCTGCTGGGTGGCCGGACAGCCCTAATGGAAGACGGGCACGTGACCCAGTTCGGATCAACAGCAGATATTTACCGAAACCCCGAAAACCTCGCTGCAGCGCGCGTGTTCTCGGACCCCCCGATTAACGTTGCACCAATAAATGTGTCGGACTCAACGGCTCGACTGGCGGGCGGTGGTGACTGGGCCGTGCCAGAAATGGCTGACGGAAACTATGTGGTCACCGTACGTCCACATCGCGTGACACCTTTCCGCACTTCGGAAGCAGATGTTGAGCTGACCGGCCGTGTGATTGTGACTGAATTATCTGGATCCGATTCCAGCGCTCATTTCCAACATGGGGATGAAGCGTGGGTTTCACTGGCGGCTGGAGTTCACCCTTATGAAGTGGGTGAGGATCACATTTTCTATATGAACCCGGCTCATTGCCGTTATTTCGGCCAAAACGGCAAAAGGGTGGCCTGACATGGCGCAGATCAAGCTTTCCAACCTCAAACACAGTTATTTGCCGTCGCCCCTGGGCCCAGAAGACTATGCCCTTAAGGAAATCGACGTGACTTGGCGTGATGGCGGGGCATACGCTCTGCTTGGTCCTTCCGGTTGCGGTAAATCCACATTGCTGAACATAATTTCAGGTCTTTTGACCCCATCCGAGGGGCAGATTCTGTTCGACGGGCGTGATGTAACCGCCCTGCCCCCAGACCAGCGCAATATAGCGCAGGTTTTCCAATTTCCCGTTATTTACGACACTATGACCGTTGGCGAAAACTTGGCGTTCCCTCTCAAAAACCGGGGTGTGGATGCAGCGACAATCAACCAGCGCGTCGATGAAATCGCCAAGATGCTGGACGTCACGGACATGCTTGACACCCGAGCCTCTGGGCTCAGCCCGGACAACAAGCAAAAAATTTCGATGGGCCGGGGGCTGGTACGCGACGACGTGAATGCCGTCATGTTCGACGAACCCCTGACGGTTATTGATCCGCACCTTAAATGGAAGCTGCGCTCGAAACTGAAGGAACTGCATCAACAAGTGAAAGCCACGATGATCTACGTCACTCACGACCAGACCGAGGCACTGACATTCGCCGATGAGGTCGTTGTGATGCAAGAAGGCGAAGTGGTGCAGATCGGTACACCCGTAGATTTGTTCGAGAGACCTCAACACACTTTTGTCGGTCACTTCATCGGCTCACCCGGAATGAATGTCCTACCCTGCGAGGCCAAAGGCGATCGTGCAATCTTCGAAGGCCACGAAGTCCATTTGGAAGGACCTGTACAAGGGACCGGAGGTAACACCAATCTGGGCATTCGCCCCGAATATGTGGGTTTTGGCGAGACGGGCATCCCTGCGCATGTGACCAAAGTTTCTGATATCGGCCGTCACTATGTAGTAAGCGCAATTGTTGGCGACACCGCTTTGAAAGTAGTGTCAGAACACAGCGCACCGGAACCTGGATCACAAGTATTCCTGCAGTTCAAACCTGAACAATCCCGTGTTTATCGCGACGGCTGGATCGCAACCGAGGAGCGCGGCACATGAGAACAGAAAACCAAAGGGCGTGGTTCTTTGTGCTTCCAGTCCTGGCGCTGGTCGCATTCAACGCATTGGTGCCGATGATGACAGTTGTCAATTATTCGGTGCAAGAAACATTTGGGAACAACCAATTCTTCTGGGAGGGGTTGGGATGGTTCGAGCAAATCCTCCGCTCGGATCGGTTCCAAGCAGCACTGGGGCGCCAATTTCTGTTTACTGCCCTGATCCTTATGATCGAAGTACCTTTGGGTATAATCGTGGCCCTTTCGATGCCGCGTAAAGGGATTTGGGTGCCGGTGTGTTTGGTTTTGATGGCTTTACCAATGTTGATCCCTTGGAATGTGGTGGGATCGATGTGGAACATCTTCACCCTGCCCAAGATTGGATTGTTGGGCTATTTCCTGAATGATGTCCTTGGCATCAACTATGACATGACCCAACAACCAATCTCGGCCTGGATTACCGTTATCGTAATGGATGTCTGGCATTGGACTTCGCTGGTAGTGTTGCTTTGTTATGCCGGGCTGGTTTCGATACCAGACGCCTATTATCAAGCTGCAAAGATTGACGGTGCATCCAACTGGTCGGTCTTTCGCTACATCCAGTTGCCCAAAATGAAAACTGTTCTGACGATCGCGATCCTGTTGCGCTTTATGGACAGTTTTAACATATACACAGAGCCCTTCGTGTTGACCGGCGGTGGTCCCGGAAACTCGACCACGTTGCTGTCGATTGACCTTGTGAAGATCGCTTTAGGGCAGTTCGATCTTGGCCCCGCAGCGGCAATGAGCTTGATTTATTTCGCCATCACGCTGTTGGTCAGCTGGGTCTTCTACACTCTGATGACAAAGGACGACGCCGAATGAGAAAGCGTTCCCTGATACCCATCCTCTATATCGCATTCCTGATGCTGCCAATCTATTGGCTCGTAGCGATGTCGTTCAAAACCACCAACGAAATTCTCTCTGGTTTTTCGCTTTTTCCACAGACATTTACGTTGGATAACTACATAACGATCTTCACCGATCCAACGTGGTATTGGGGTTATATCAACTCGATCATTTACGTAACGATCAACACGGTGCTTTCTGTTTGTGTTGCATTGCCCGCGGCCTACGCATTCTCACGTTACAGGTTTCTTGGCGACAAGCAGCTGTTCTTTTGGCTGCTGACCAACCGGATGGCGCCCGCTGCTGTCTTTGCGCTGCCATTCTTTCAGCTTTATTCGTCAATTCATCTTTTCGACACCTACCTGGCCGTAGCGCTGGCACACACCTTGTTCAACGTGCCGCTGGCGGTCTGGATCCTGGAGGGATTCATGCGAGGCATCCCAAAAGAGTTGGACGAAACCGCCTATGTGGATGGCTATTCCTTCCCTAGATTCTTTGTGAAAATCTTCCTCCCCAACATCAAAGCCGGGGTTGGGGTCGCCGCTTTCTTTTGCTTTATGTTTTCATGGGTGGAAATGCTTCTGGCCAAGACGCTTACTGCAGTTGAGGCAAAACCCATAGCGGCGGTGATGACCCGAACGGCATCCAGCGCTGGGTACGAGTTGGGGTTATTGGCGGCGGCGGGAACGCTGACAATCATCCCCGGCGCCATCGTCATCTGGTTTGTCCGAAACTACATCGCGCGCGGCTTCGCGATGGGTCGAGTTTGAGGTTCGATATGCAAAAACTTCTCACAGCACTCATTGCTCTTCTGCCTTCCTCGGCATTAGCACAAGCTAAGGCCGGTTGGGGTAATGTGGGCCAGCAGGAAGAAGCGGGATTCTCTTGGACCGCCCCGCTGTGGCCTGATTTCTGGATGGCATGGACGCCCGCGACTCTGGCCGTATTTGTTGGCATCTTCTCGGCAATTGCGATCATCGGCGTCCTTGAGATTTTTAAGTTTCGAGACGGCATTGAACGGCGCGGTGTTCTGGGTCTTACAACCACACTGGGTGATCGTCTGTTCATCACTTTATTGGGTTCTGCCTACATTTTTCTGGCATGGCTCGGGCTAGTGGGGCAACCGGTCTGGACCCCGCTTTTCATTTCAATTGGCTGGGGCTTTTTCGTCTTTTGGAAAGTTTAGGCTTTGCGTAACGGCAAAAGGATGCTTGTTTTACAAGCACACTAGGTAAAATGGTGACACCGAGATCTATGCGAAAAAGAAAGACGGGAAATCTTCTGACCGAGGTTGAACTTGAGTTCATGAACGAACTCTGGGGCCTTGGGCAAGGCTCGGTGCGTGATGTCCTGGACCGCCTTCCGCCAGAGCGAAACCTGGCCTACACTTCCGGCGCAACGATCCTGCGAATTCTCGATGAAAAAGGTTTTGTCGAAAGTCACAAGGACGGCAAGACGCTGATCTACAGGCCGCTTCTGGAGAAAGACAGGTATCAGGCGCGCTCGCTTCAGAACCTGTCCCGCACACTATTCGACGACACGCCCGCATCTCTGGTTGCGCGTTTAGTCGACGATGCGGGGCTGAGCGAAGCGGATCTCGAGGAAATTCGGGCACTGGTAGAGAGGAGACTGCAAAATGACAGCGGTTAAACCGGTTCTCGATGCGTATCTCGAATTGAATCTTGTATTGGCTTTGTCGGCGATTGTTTGGCTGGCATCTAGAGCGTTGTTGTCACGAACCCGTCTGGGCCACAGCTATGTCGTTCAATTACAGGCGCTTAAGGCGCTGTGCGTATGCGTAATTCTTAGCCCCTTACTGGCTTTGGGTGCCACGTCAATAGCCGCCCAGCTTTGGCCGGGCCAAACTGTGGCCTTCGGAGACATTGCAGTTGCGGCATATTTACGTGGCGACATCGCAATTCCGGCAATTCAATTCGAAGCACTGCTAAACACCCGCCAGCATTTGGTCGAGCTCTTGATGTCAGGCGAAAACTCAGCGTTGACCGGCATTTTCTACCTGTTGGCCGCGACCTCTGCGCTTTTGGCGTTTCGCGTGTTCCGCGACGCGCTGGTCATTCGTGAAACGGTTCACAACAGTTTTTTGTGGCGGAGTTCGAACAAAGTCGACATCCGCTTGTCAGATCGCGTTTCCGTACCCTTTGCAGTTCGAGGATTACGCCGATGCCATATAGTTTTGCCAAGCCACTTACTGGACACGCCGCGGGAACTACGCTTCGCCCTGGCACATGAACTCCAGCACGTGCGCTCTCACGACGTTGAATGGGAATTGGGATTAGAACTTTTGCGCCCACTGTTGTTCTGGAATCCGGCTTATCTGGTCCTGAAATACCAATTCAACCGCCTGCGCGAACTTGCGTGCGATCAATCTGTTGTAACTCGAAAAGGTATCGATGCGCGCGATTATACGTCGTGTTTACTCGATTACTGTGCCCGGACTGTGGCGCGAAACCATCCTAAGGTTTTGAATGTCGCCTTGGTTTCCGAGGGAAAAGCTAAGCGCGTATTGCGTCAACGCGTCATCGCATTGGCAGACGCTCCAACAATTCAATCTGCTGTGCCGATGGCTTTTCTAGGTCTTTCGCTGATGTTCGCTGTCTTGCTGGCGGTTGGATCAGCCGGCATGCAACAAACTCAGGATTGGAGCCACGACAGATTGATGCTGTCAACGGTCGTGAACCTTGAGCGATTGCAAGCTCGTAATCAGGGAAACTGAGCCCACCAAGGTAATCTCTTATGAGAAGGCTCCGACCCAAAGACTAGTTCGCGCTTTATCCCGACCCTTTAAACTCGATGAAAGGGCCTGGGCGTTAGAGGCGGCCACTGGCCCCAAAACTTCGTCAGGACGCTTGATTCGAAGCGTTGGAAAGTATCGCAGCGCCGGATTTCGCAGCGGATCGTGAAGCTTTGGCAAGCAGCGTCACGTCGATATCTGTAGCTAGAAACGTGGCCCCTTGGTCAACGCATTTTTTTTGCATTTCCGGATCTAACGTCAAAATGCCCGCGGCCTTGCCCGCGTCCACGATCCGGGCAAGTGCGTCCATGATTGCGGACACAACAAGCGGATGATCAGCGTTCCCAAGGTGGCCAAGATCCGCAGCCAGATCTGCAGGTCCAATAAAAACACCGTCGATATCGGTTTCCAGAATATCGCCCAGCGCTTCAAGTCCTAGACGGTTTTCCACTTGTACAAGCAAACAGATTTGTTCGTCTGCCGTTGTTAGATAATTCGGGATCGCCCCAAAACGGGAAACACGAGCCAAGGAAGAGCCAACTCCACGCACGCCAGCTGGCGGATAGCGAACGGCTCTGACAAGGTCTTCTGCTTGTTGGCCGCTTTCAACCATAGGTACAAGTATGCTTTGCACTCCTGCATCAAGATATTGCTTGATCATCCACGTCTCACCGATCGGCAAACGGGCGACTGGGTGGCTGTCTGAGGCCTCAACCACACGAATTTGCTCGAGTGTCGAACGAAGATCGTTTGGAGCATGTTCCCCGTCGACCAACAACCAGTCAAACCCGGCTGTTGAAACGACTTCGGCGGCATAGGCATCAGCCAGCGCCAACCAGCATCCTAGCTGAGGTTCTCCGGCTTTCAGAGCGGCTTTGAAGGTGTTGGTTGGCGCAGACACTTGGCGCTCCTTTAGGCAAAGCGAACATCGACCGACCCAAACGAGCCGAAATCAGCATGAATTCTGGTATTTGGCGGGCACTCTATAGGTCGAATGAAACTACCTGATAATATCACATGACCGGGTTCAATGCTCTGGCCGTACTGCGCCATACGACGCGCCAGCCATACGACACTTTCAATCGGGTCGTTTAAGACACCAGCTCCAAGCCCTGTCTCTTCGATCTGATCGTTGCGAAAGGTTATGGCGCCGACCCATCTAAGGTCGAAAGCATCCAAATCATGCCGGTCAGTCCCCAGTACGACCCCAGCGTTCGCCGCGTTGTCACTGATTGTATCTAAGACATTGCGTGCAGTTCCAGTCTGTGGATCAACGCGGTGGATCCTTGTGTCTAGGATTTCAAGGGATGGCGCGACATAGTCCGTCGCTGCAATTACGTCGCCGCGGGTCACGTCCTTTCCACCAACAGACGATTTCATCACAAACGCGATTTCGGCTTCGACACGCGGTTGAATGAAGCGTCCCTTTGGAACGGTATCACCGCTTTCGAAAAGCATGTTGTCAAATAGTATACCGCTGTCCGGAACGTCGATGTTCAGCGCATATTGCATCGCTTTTGAAGTGAGTCCGATTTTCCAACCTATCACCTTTCGGCCTTGGGCCAGTTTCTGACGGTGAATTTCCTTTTGAACTTCGTAGGCGTCACTCATATCCATCTCGGGATAGCGCAGCGACAAAAGGCCTACCTGCTTACGAGTACGTTCGGCCATGAGCAGGTCTGCAGCAGCACGGAAGTGATCATCTGGCGTCATAGCGCTTCGTCCTCAACCGTATTGCGAAGTGTTCCGATACCATTAACCGAAACCTCCACAACATCGCCAGGTTTCAAAAACCTTGGCGGGTCGAACCGGGCTCCGGCACCAGTTGGCGTGCCCGTCACGATTATATCACCGGGTTGGAGGGTCATAAAGGTCGAGATGTATTCGATCTCGCGGCGGATGGGAAAAATCATTCGGTTCAGAGTGTCATCCTGACGAAGCTCACCGTTCACGTGCGTTTGTATTCTTGCTTCGTCAAGTTGCGCGGCATTGCTAAACGGTACCAGCCAAGGCCCAAGTGCACCTGATCGATCCCAGTTCTTGCCTTGCGTTACATTAAACTTTGCATGGCGCACCCAGTCACGGATCGTGCCCTCATTACATAAGGTCAAAGCGGCGATGTGGTCGTATGCGTCTGCCTGAGCGATCCTGCGGCCACCTTTTCCGATCACAATGGCCACTTCACCTTCATAATCCAACTTGTGGCTTTCCGGAGGCCGGATCAATGGGCGTTCATGCCCGGTAAATCCGCTGGCAAAACGGGGAAACAACGACATGTATTCCGGTTGCACACTACCATCTTTGTACTCAGCATTACGGTCAGGAAAATTTACACCAACACATAGAATTCTGGATGCATTGGGCAGAACCATCTCGTATTGGAAGACCTTGTGCGAAGTCGGCCTACTCTTCGCCGCTTGTTCAAGTTCGCCCAGCGCGTTGTTTTTTACAACGTCCAGCAAGGTCGGCCATTGAGGGAAACTATCATCCAACGCGATCATGCCATCTTCGGTTACTGCCCCGTAATGAAAGTGACCTCCGACGGAAAAGCTCGCAAATCTCATTGCAACGCCCTCCAAACATCCGTGATCACAACAGGCGCCATCATGACCTGTTCGCGTGTGGTGTCGAATTGACCAACCTGAAACCTAATCACCTTGCGACCTTCGAACATGCCCTGAGTCAGGTAAATGCGCCCATCATCATTCAATGCATCGACTAAGCGCTGTTGCGCAGCGTCATCACCTGGGCAGCGAAATGAAAAAAGGCTTAAAATCGGTTCGGTAACAATCTCAAACCCTTCGGTTGCGCGGATTTCATCGCACACTTCGTGCGCCCAAGCTACGTGGTTACGAATACGTTCACGCAGCCCCTCCAAACCGTAGGAGCGGATGAGGAACCAGATCTTAAGCGCACGAAACCGACGTCCCAGCGGGATGGTCCATTCGGAGTAATTTGTTACCTCAGCACCGGTGGTTTTTAGGTATTCCGGTTCAATCTTCAGAGTGTTGAGTTGAGGTGTCGGATCACGCAGGAATTGTACCGAGCAATCGAACTGCGCACCGAGCCACTTATGTGGGTTGAAAACAATGCTGTCGAAACCCTCAACCCCCGCCCAAAAATCGCCTCTGAACTCCGGGCAAATCATTGCGGACCCAGCCCAAGCCGCATCAAGATGCGTGTACAAATCCTGTTCAATTGCAACCTTCAAGACCTCGCCCAAACGATCGCTGGCACCAATACCGGTGCCACCGGTTGCAGCGATAATGCCCGCTGGTTCGCGGCCAGCATCGCGATCACTGGAAATGGCTTGGCGCAGTGCCGCAACATCCATCGAATGGCGCGGACCATTTGTGGGAATCTTGATCAGGTTGTTTTGACCGATCCCCGCAACCCAACATGCCCTATCGATGGAAGAATGGACTTGGTCGGAACAATAGATGCGCAAGTCACCCTTTGCGTTCAGCCCGTCGCGATTGCCGGTGAAGCCAGTTGCCCGTTCGCGCATGGTCAAAACCGCCGAAAGTGTTGCGGAAGAGGCGCTGTCCTGAATAACCCCAGTATATTCAGGCGGTAGATCAAGCGCCTGTCGTAACCAGTCAACCATAACACCTTCAAGCTCGGTTGCTGCAGGCGAAGTCTGCCACAACATGCATTGCGCTGCGACAGTCGTGATCAGCATGTCCGCCAGCATTGAAGGAGGTGCTGCGTTAGCTGGAAAATATGCGAAAAATCGGGGATGCTGCCAATGGGTCATTCCAGGCATTACGATCCGTTCGAAATCGGCCATGATGTCTTCCATGGTCTCGGATTCATCAGGTGGAATTTCCGGCAATTGAGCGGCAATTTCACCCGGAGCCGTCTGCGCCCTTACTGGGAGTTCAGGAAGACCCTTGTGATAATCCGCAGCCCAGTCAGAAATATGTTTGCCCCAATGGCTGAACTCATCCCAGTTCATTCACAACTCCGTAGTAAATTTTATGGTGCGATAATCGGGGTAGCATTCAACTCGGCTTCTTTAACTGCGACATCAGTAAACTGCGTTCCATGTTCGAACCAGCTGCGCGGTGCCGGAGCCCCCCAAAGAGTTTGGCGTTGCGGGTCTTTCAAATCCCATTTCAAAGGTTCGTGGTCGGGATCTACGGTTTGATAATCCGAGCTATAGATTTCGATCCGGTGACCATCCGGATCAAGAATATACAAGAAGAACGCATTTGAAATACCATGCCGACCCGGTCCCCGCTCTATATTCTCTACGTATCCGGTCGTCGACATTACATCCAGTAAGTCGATGATGTGCAACGGATTGGCTACCCAAAACGCCACGTGGTGCAACCGAGGGCCAGTACCGTTTGTAAAGGCCATATCATGCACACCGCCTTTTCGGTGCAGCCACGCGGCCCAAAGGCGTTTACTTTCCTCATCCTCGGTGTATTCGGTCACTCGAAAACCCATTTCACTGTAAAAAGTGACGCTGTCATCCACATTGGGGCTGAAGCAGTTAAAGTGGTCGATCCGCAGAGGGCGCACACCGTGATAGCGCGCGTATTGCTGATGGATCGTCGGCAAACGGTCCATCTTGTGATAAAATTCCAAAGGAACGCCATTGTTGTCAGATGTCAAAAGCGTCCGGCCTTGATGCGGTCTTTCAATCCACTTGGTTGGTCGACCCTTTGTTTGAAACCATTTGTTTGCCCGGTCCAAGTCTGTTTCGTCAAACAGCTTGAAGCCCATGACTTCAACAGTGCCCGGGGCGTCTGATGCCTGCAGAACAATGCTGTGGTGTCCCCGCTCCTCTAGCGCGCGCAAATAGATGTGACTGTCAGTTTCGTTGGTCACCTGAAGGCCAAACATGTCCACATAGAACTTACGCGAAACCGCCAAATCTTTGACATTCAGACAAACATGGCTCAGTCGGATTGTATTGAAATCCGGGTAAAGGTTCGGTGCGGGTACTGGCATTTTAAACTCCCATGGCTTCCAAAGCGTCTGGCTGCCTTGACAATTGGTGTTGGTGCGCGCGTTTTTATCAGCCCGGTCGGGTCACACTCCAAGACGGGTAATTCTGTGTTGACCGGTGGCAAAACCGATGTGCTTTTGCTCCATATAAAACTCGAAAGACCAATCCCCGCCGTCACGCCCAATTCCAGATGCTTTCAAGCCGCCAAAAGGGGTCGGCAAATGGCGTACATTTTCTGAGTTCACCCAGATCATCCCCGCCTCGAGCCCGTCGGTAAATCGTAGCGCGCGCGTCAGATCGTTCGTCCAAAGATAACCGGTCAAACCATAAGGTGTATCGTTGGCCAACTGAAGAGCTTCTTCCTCGGTTGAAAAAGAGATTGAGGTCAGAACAGGTCCGAATATCTCTTCTCGCGCGATGCGCATCTGGTTGGTGGCGTTCGTAAACAAAGTGGGCCGGACAAAGTAGCCCTCGTCATCCAAAACCTCACCACCAGCGGCGATTTTTGCGCCGTCCTGTTTGGCTACTTCGAAGTACGAGGTGACCTTATTAAAATGCTCTTCGCTTATCAGCGGCCCAACTTCGGTTTCTGGGTCTAGCGGGTGGCCAACGCGGATGTTATTGACCCGTTCGATCAGCTTGGCCTCAAATTCCTCGCGGATCGTTTCCTGAACCAAAAGGCGCGAAGACGAGGTGCATCGTTCGCCATTGATCGAATAGATCATGAAGATTACTGCGTCCAACGCGCGGTCCAAATCGGCGTCTTCAAACACGATAACCGGATTTTTGCCCCCAAGTTCAAGATGATTACGCTTCAGCGTATCTGCCCCTTGTTTGGTAATCAGGCTACCTGTGCGACTCTCACCTACAAACGCGATTGCGCGTATTTTTGGATGTTCGCACAGAGCTTTACCCACCTCCTCACCATAACCATTCACGGTATTGAGTACGCCTTTGGGCAAGCCGGCCTCTTCTGCGATTTCAACCAACAACCGCGCCGTCAATGGGCTGGCCTCAGCTGGCTTGTGTACGACTGTACAACCTGCAGCCAGTGCCGGCGCAATCTTCCACGTGGAAAGCATGAAAGGCGTATTCCAAGGAGTAATGACACCTACCGGGCCGATCGGCACGCGTGTTGTAATGTTCATAAGCGTTGGAGACTTCAGGTGCTGACCATCCCGCGCTTGCACCACCTGATCCGCAAAATAGCGAAAATTCTCTGCCCCGCGCAGCGCTGCCTTGGACATGAACTTTAGCGCCTGCCCCGTATCCCAGCATTCGCACAAAGCAATTTCTTCCGCTCGCGCTTCAATAGCTTCGGCGATGCGTATCAGTATCGTTTGCCTTTCCTTCGCAGCCATATCGCGCCAATCAACAAACGCGTCCGCCGCCGCTGTCGCTGCGGCATCGATGTCATTAGTGTTACCCCTCGCAACTTGGCAAATCGTGCTTCGGTCGACAGGAGAAAAATTTTCGAAATCCCCCAATGAACCCGCACGATCCTGACCTGCAATCCGGTTCAGCACTCCGTTTGATTGGAACCTGTCCAAATGCCGATACAATTTTTTGACGTTTTGCTCTAAAGTGCTCATTGTTGCTCCTCTAGATGATCACGGATAGTGCCACATTTTGGGGCAAGGTTGGCATCGATTTCTCGCAACTCAGCTGACAGCGCGATTGACCGGATGTTCATCGCCGGTGATAGAAAAGCCCGAGCCGACTCGAAAATCCGTTCTATCACCTGTTGCTTGACCCGAGCAGTACGCCCCTCACGCAGACGAACTGATATGTCTACGAAACCGTGTTTGGGGTCGCCGTCCGCGATTGCATAATGATCCACCTTTATGGCGCGCACGCGTATTCCCGGTATAGGCAGAGCGTCGATTTGACTAGCTGAACTCCTAACAGCTTCGCACAATGCGCCAATGTCAACATCTGGCTCAAGGTTGCCAGAATAGTCGATTTGGATATGCGGCATGACACAACCCTGTTTATTTTACATGTTAATCATTTTGGAAAGTAACGGAGTTTGTTCAACTGAGTCAAACAAAATACTTAACATGTGTTGTACTTTCTCGATGAACCAAAGACCATTAGCGCTTACAAGGCGCAATGCCGCTGTCAGCGTTGAGCAAACGGATCAGGCACCGCAAGAATTCAAACTGCGTTCAAACCGCAATCCAACGCTGAAAGGATGGTATTAACGTCTTCTTCGCTAAGGATCAGTGGTGGTGAAAGAATGATATTATTCCCGGATACGCGCACCATGGCGCCAGCATCGTACGCTGTTTCCTGAACCTTACCGATCACAGACTTACCGATAGGCGCTTTGCTTGTACGATCTGATACAAGTTCAAGCGCACACATTAATCCGTATCCGCCACGGACATCACCGACCGCATCGTGTTTTTGCGCAAGCCTTTTTAGCCCTTTGAACAACTGATCTCCGCGGGCTGCAGCGTTGTCTTTAACATTGAGCCTTTGTGTTTCTTTCAGACACGCGATCGCTGCAGCTGCCCCGACCGGATGCCCGGAATAGGTGTATCCCGAACCAATGGTTGCCTTGCCCGATGCGTCACTCTCAAAGACATCAGAGACTGAATCGCTGATCATCACCGCTCCAAATGGAAAATATCCGTTGGTAATGGCCTTTGCGGTAACTGCCAAGTCAGGCTGAACACCAAAACGGCGTGAACCACTCCACGCTCCAGTACGGCCGTAGGCCGTGATCACCTCATCCGCGACCAGCAGAATTCCGTACTTTGCACATATTTCGCGCACTCCGGGAAGAAAGCTTTCATGCGGCGGAATCACGCCACCTGCGCCAAGGACAGGCTCAACTATCATGGCAGCAATCGTCGACGAATCCTGAAACTTGATTTCGTCTTCCAATGCCGCCAGACACAACTGCGCCAGCTTGTACGAGTCCGTTTCCCCAAACGGGTTGCGATATGTGTAAGGCGAAGGAATGTGGTGGCAACCCGGCATCAGCGGCTCATACTGAATGCGGAAATTCGGGTTTCCGTTAACCGATGCGCCCAAAGTGTGCGTTCCGTGATACCCCTTTTTCAGACTCAAAAATTTAACACGGCCACTCTCGCCCCGAACTTTGTGGTACTGTCGGGCAAGGCGTAACGCGATTTCCACGCCATCTGATCCTCCCGAAGTGAAAAACGCGCGGGAAAGGCCGTCAGGGGCAAAAAATTCACGAAGCATCCAACTGAGTTCAATCACCAGATCATTAGTGGTGCCGCGAAAAATCGAATAATAGGGCAGTCGATCAAGCTGTTCGGTGATGGCGTCTTTTATCGGTTGGCAGGAATAGCCAAGATTCACGTTCCATAAACCCCCAACACCATCAATGACAGTACGACCGTCAACGTCCGTGATGGTGACGCCCTCACCCCCAACAATGATTTCAGGCGGATTTGCTAAGCTGTCCGCCGGATGCGCCATAGGATGCCACAGGTGGCGTGCGTTGTTTTCTTTAAGGAAATTACTGTCCTTCATAACATCACCTGTTTAGCAGTGGTTTCTTCGCCCCATCCTGACGGCAGACTCTGAAAAATTTTTGGGAAAACACCGCCCAACGCGGTGGAGGCTCGGTCTGCTTCTTGTAAAAGCATCAGGGCAATATCGCGAAGTTTGAGAGGGCTGATGCGAGCGCTTGGCACTGCGACCGCCAGAGATCCGACAACTCTTCCCCCATCGCCGAAAAGCGGGACGCCCACTGAACTTACCCCTTCATCGAATGTGCCTGTAACGGTGCAAACGCCGTATTGGCGCACCATCCCTATTTTGTCCCTAAGCACAGCGGGATCAGAAATTGTCTGGTCTGTGTACTTTGACAGCGGTCTGGCCATGACCTTCGTCCGCAAGTCATCCGGGCAAAACGCCAATACCGCGATTCCCGAAGACGTGGCGTGCAGTGGCAACATTTCCGCAATGTCGAAATTCACCTGAACCCCATGTAAACACGGGTCCGCATGCGCCACCGGAGATAAGGCCTCGCCCTGCAGAAGGCTGGCATGGGCCAGTTCTCCGACCTTTTCTGACAACTCAAAGACGATTGGTTGCAACAACTTGCGAACTGGAAACAAAGTTTCACGCAGCGCCGACAAACGTAGCAAAGCCGGACCCAACCGGTACGCGCGGGTCATTGGATGCTGTTCCAGATATCCGTTTTCTGCAAGTTCAGTCAGGTGGCGATGCAGGGTCGCTTTGTCGCGTCCAGTGATGCGCACAAACTCACCAAGTCCGATCTCGGCTCTGTCGCGGTCGAAAAGCCCAAGCAACTCAAGTGCTTTTGTTATTGTACCCATCTAGCGCATCCCGTTCTCAAAAAAGGCTGCTATTTCGTTTGCAAAGACCAGTCTATCTGCGGAACCGGCTTGCAATGACAGACGCGCCTTGTTCGTGACATCTTCGCCAAGATAAGAAGCGTATTCTTCGACAAGGTCGGTCACGAACTCATGGGTCATCTCAGGATGATGTTGAACAGTGAAAACGTGATTGCCGATGGCAAATCCGGCAATCGGGCAACCCGCGCCTTCGAAGATACACTGTGCACCGTCCGGAAGCGCACCCACCTGTTCGATGTGAGAACCGTAAAGATAAATAGTTTCGTTCTCGCCAGACCAGTTCGTCTTAGCCACGCGATGCATTTCGATCCGTCCGTGCGCCCAACCGTCGGGGTTTCGCACAATCGGAGCCCTCAGTGCTTTGGCGATTATCTGATGCCCGAAACAGGCACCAAACAGAGGAGTTTTCCGAGCTATTATCTGTCGGATCAAGGTCTCCAACCGGAGCATCCAGGGCTCATTTTCAGTGACAGAGGACGGGCTACCCGTGATCATCACACCATCGAATTTTGAAATGTCTGCCGGGAATTCGCCCTTACAGACCCAAAATGCAGTTACATCCCAATCCGGTCTCACTTCATTGATCAGATTTGCAAATGCGGTGTCATCCATCGGGCGAGCCAACGCAAAGGCACTGAAATCGGTATTTGTTACAAGGGTAGCTATTTTCATCTCAGACAAACCACACATAGAAGTCCAACAGAGCGTCGGGTTCCAGTTCGCGCGTTTTGCGGAATTCCCGCTCCTTCATGAAAGCATGATTTTCTACCAGTTCGCGTCCTACTGCATCGACCAACGCGGTATCAGCTTGTAGGTCCTGAATAGCTTTGCGCAGGTTCGGTGCCGTTCCGACCCGGGCATCAACAGTGTCAAATCCATCGCCTGTCTCGATTGGTGGCAGGGTTAGCTTGCTTTCGAATCCAAGACGAGCTGCCTGCAGAACCGCGGCTGCGGCCGTATAAGGGTTCGCGCTGGCGTCGGCCATACGATGCTCTAACCGCGCTTTTGCTCCGCCTTCCCCAGACACCCGTGTGGTTACGCCGCGGTGATCACCCCCCCAGTTTTTCCAGTAACCGGACAGAGTCGAAGGCTGCAATCGACGGTACGACCCAGCGGTAGGCGCAATTAGCCCAGCCAAACCTTCGTGATGGTGAACCAATCCTGCCAGGCACCCTCGCGAAAGGTCGTTCAAATGATCCGGACCACCGAGATCTCCTGTGGCCAACGCGTTACCGCCTTCGGCATTCTGGAACGAGAAATTGATATGCATGCCGGATCCACCCAGTTCAGACAAAGGCTTGGGTAGGAAAGTCAGTACAATCCCGTGATCCAAAGCGACTTCTCGGGCCATTTGTCGGAACAAAACTATGTCATCCACGGCTTTCAACGCGTCGTCGAAAGTCAATGTGTATTCAAATTGCGGACTGTCATATTCTGCGGTTATCAGGTCCAGCCGGAACCCCAATTCCAAGGCTTTGTTCCAGATGACGTCATTTATCCGTATTGGATCGGAAAATGGTCCAGTGCCATAGACTGTCCCGCCAGGAGCGTCATATGGGCGCAACCGCCCGTCCTCGCCCCCTTGCAAGGCATAAGCCTCAAGCTCGATGCCAAGCATTGGTTTAAGCCCGTGTTTCTCCCAATCCCCTATGGCACGTTTCAAGGCGCCTCGCGGACACAGGGACAAAGGCGTTCCATCCGCATCGAAAAGATCACCAACGACGATTGCAGTTTCCGGCTCCCATCCTTTTCGGATATCGTCACCCCGCCACCGAAGCTCCATATCCGGCGCTCCTTCGCGCACCTTGGCATGTGGCGCATCCAGCAACAGGTCTCTGTCGTAATGCACACCGAACGTGGCTCGGGCAAATCGGGTTGACGCATCGCCGATCTTGCTGGCCGGCATGTACTTGCCCCGTGGGATCGACAGGTGGTCAATAAACAAGGCGCGTAAACGGTTCGACATGGTGATCCTATTGCAATGTGACGCTGACGGGCATCCGTTTGATGCCGTTCACAAAATTTGAACGGACGAAAGCTTCAGGCCCATCGGGTTCAATCGTTTTGACCCGTTTGACCAGCTCCTCAAACAGAACGCGCACTTCGAGCCTGGCAAGATGCATACCCAGACACACGTGTGGGCCGCCCTGCCCCCAGCCAAGTTGCCGATTGGGTTTACGAGACAAATCCAGGCGATACGGACTCTCGAACATGGTCTCGTCCCGGTTGGCCGAAATGAACCAATAGAGTACTTTGTCGCCTTTTCTTATGTTCTGACCATGAACCTCGACATCCTTCATCGCAGTTCGTCGGAAATAAGTGGCAGGCGAAGCCCATCGCACGATTTCGTCAGCGGCAGTCCCCCAGACATCGCCTGACTGCAATTCTTGCAAAAGCCCCTCCTGCCGAGCGATCGCCTGAATGCCGGCTGCTATGGAGTATCGCGTCGTATCGTTTCCAGCGGCCACGAGCAGACAAAAGAAATTCCGGAACTCGGTTTCTGAAATTGTCTCACCATTTTCGTCTGGCTGAAGGATCAAATGCAGGATTCCGCTGGTGTCTCCTATCGCATTTTTTCCATCCATTAGCGTACGCGAATATTCGTAAAGTTCGGCGCCAGCAGGAGAGTTGAAGGGCATCAAACGGAACTGGTCCGTTTCTATCTTATCCACGACATAGTCGGTGAAGTCCGGATCTGAGTTGGCCATCAGGGCGTCGCCCTTATCCACAAGCCACGGCAAATCTTCGTCTGGAACCCCAAGGATCTGCCCAAGCATCCGCATTGGCAATTCTCTGGCAATTTCGCGCGTGGCATCGAAACTGCCTTTTTCAAAGGCTCGATCCAAAATTGGCCCACATAAATCGCGAATCTGGTCTTCGAAACCCGCTACGACCCGGGGCGAAAATGCTTTGGCGACCTTCATCCGCACCTTTCGATGCTCGGCGCCGTCAGTTTCCTGAAACGTACGGCGGGCCATGTACTCTTCGTAGGTTTGATCCTCCATCCGAATACCTTGCGCCGACGAGAAGGTTTCGACATCACGCACCATCTTGTCGATATCCTCGTGACGAGTGATAGACCAATATCCCTTACCCCCATCAAAGTCAGACCAGTGGCAGGGCGCTTCGCGTCGCAAACGTGCAAAGGTGTTGTATGGCGCTCCTTTGGCGAAGCTGTCATGCGAGCCGAGATCGGCGAATCCGTCATCTTCAGGAACCCACATGGTCATAGAAACGCCTCCGTCTTTGTTGTTTTTTTCGATTTTCGAAATGCCGGTGCGAACGGCCAGAAATGCGCTTTGAAAATGTATTCGATGCCTTTTTCTGCAGCGAGCGCCGGTCGATTGGCCGCCACTCTCGGCGCAGCCGCCAGATGGTCGAACCGATAATGACAAGGATCACACAGAACAGCAGGAAAGCGATTGGTCGGTCGATGAAATCCAGAGGCGTCTTTACCCGCGCCAACGAAGCGCGCAGTTTGACCTCCATAATGCCCCCAAGAACCATGCCCAGTATGATCGGGACAATCGGCATGTTCAGACGCTTAAGTACAAAGCCCAGCAACCCGAACACTGCCGCTATAATGCAGTCCATTGCAGAATTGCGGATCGAGTAAACACCCACAAAACTTAGCAGCAGAATACACATTCCCAGAAACCGGTTGGGTATTCGCGTAAGGTGGACGAGCCATCCAGTTGAGACCAACAGGAAGCCGACAACAATTACGTTCAAAACCAAAAGCGCAATGTACAACGCGACGACGAAATCCATGTCGTTCTGAAAAAGGCCCGGTCCCGGAACGACATTGTGGACATAAAAAACTGACAGCATCATGGCGGTCAGCGCCTCGCCGGGGATACCCAACGCCAACAAGGGTATCATCGCCGCGGCAGGAACTGCATTATTGGCGGTCTCGGATGCGATCAAACCCTCGGAAGAGCCATGCCCAAACGCTTTTGGGTTCTTGGAAAGCTTGCGGGCCGAGGTGTATGACATGAACTGGGCGGTAAACTCCCCTACTCCTGGGATCATACCCATGACTACGCCAAAACTGGCAGCAATACCCGCAACCCGAGGATGTTTCGCCAATTCACGGAAGCCTTGGAAAAGAGAGCCGCGCGACCTGGGAAGGCGGATTTTCTCGTCATCCATGGTCAGCAACAGGAACGCTTGGGACAACGCAAATAACCCCAGCACAACGACGATCAGGTCGAACCCGCCCGCTAGCCAGCTCTGGCCGAATGTAAAACGACGTGTATAGGCGGCGGGCTCTAAGCCGACGGTGCCGATCAATATCCCGAACCCAGCCAAAGCCGCGGCAATCGCCATTTGTCCTTTGTGTGCGACTACAACAAGCACCAAACCCAACAGAGCAGCGAGAAAAATCTCTCGCGAACCGAACATAGGTGCAATCTTTGCCAGCACAGGAGAAAGAAGGATAAGGCAGACAACCGAAAAAATGCCACCCAAAAAACTGGCCGAATAGGCCAGAGATAAAGCGCGCCGACCTTCGCCCCTTAGCGTCATTGGGAATCCGTCGTAAGTCGTCAACGCGTTAACGGCAGTACCAGGAGTGTTTATTAGGATTGCGGGTATTGATCCGCCATACATGGATGAACCATAGATACCCAATAAAAGTGTCAGCCCGACAATTGGATCCATCGAAAAAGTTGCTGGTAGCAGGATCGCGATTGCAACCGCCGGACCAACGCCAGGGATCGCGCCTATTGCCACGCCGCCTATAGCGCCGACCAGTAAAGCCAGCAATACATCCCAACGGGCCAAGACATCCAAGGCGGAAAAGATCAGGTCCATCAGAGGTAAACCAGGAAGAATGTGCGTATGGAATCTGGCAGATATTCATAAACCTGCGCTCCTGGAATGTTTACGCCCAGCAAGCCCTTGAAAAGCACTACTGTCGCAATTCCAAAGGCTGCGGCCAACCCAAGTGCGGCACGGCTTCGATAACCCAACCGATAAGTCAATGTGCATGCGAACAAAATACTCATCGGCATGAAACCAAACCGCGGCACGACCGCGACGTAAATTAAAAACCAAAGCAGGTATTCCAACGGCTCGACCCATCGCCGCGCTTCGACCCAATCCAAAGCATTTGGCCGTCTGCGCCGCATCAGCCAGTAATGGGCGGCAAATCCGAGCACCATAATGACAAGCGCAATAGCAGGCCACAACCTTGGCTGACCACCGATGTTACGGGCATTTTCAGACCATTCCGTCTGATTGCCAATTTGCGACAGCAGCAATAATGAAATCGCCAGACCGGCCGCAACAAAAACAACCTGCCCCGAAGTCTTTGTTTTTACCTTTAACAGCTCTGAATTATCCATCCGGGAAGGCCTTTGATAACCGAGAGAGGGCGGCAAACCGCCCTCCAATGGGTCGAGTTTAGTTACCCAACGCGCTGCTTATTGTGCCAAGTGTCGCCTTGTCCTCGGCAATGACTGCGGCGCTTTCGTCTGCGTTCAGCCAATAAACAAGCGCTCCGGTTTCGGCTGCAAGCTGCTGTGCCCGCTCGCTTTTTGCAGTCTTTTCAGCCACCGCCGCAATTTTCTCACGCACATCAGCAGGTGTGTCCTTGGTCACGAACAAACCATTCCACAGTGAGATATCCAGCGTCGGTTCGACCTCACCAATTGCAGGCGTATCCGGGATTTTGCTAATCCGTTCACCAGTAATCGACACCAAAACTTTGACATCGTCCAAACACGGCAAGATCAACTGCAAAGTTGTATTGATGACATCTGCATCACCAGAGGCCAGCGTATTGCAGTCCAAGGCATCAAAGGGCGCGTCTCCTGCCCATTCGAAGTCTTTTATCGACGACAAGGCCTTTGTCACCTGAGTTGGCGTTAGAACGTCGCCAAAATGGCCCAAAAACACGTCGTTTTCTTTTGCGTATTCCGCTAGCTCATCCATCGTCGAATACGGGGCGTTGCCGGACGTCGCGATTACGAATGGATAAGTAAGAAAAATACCAATAGGATCGAATTTTTCGGGTGTGAGTTCAGGAATATCGATTTCATGCCCGATAAGCGACACTGCAGGTACAAACGAGCCTATCGTATAACCGTCTGCTGGTGCGTTTGCCACTTCTACCGCACCGGGGAACGGGCCACCGCCGCCGCCGGGTTTATTAACCACCGCTGCAGGAACGCCATACTCCGCTTGGAAATCTTCAGCGATCATTCGCGTCAGAACGTCCTCAAGATCGCCTGGAGGCCAAGGAACAATAAAACTTACGGGCTTTTCAGGATACTCTGCCAGGGCCGGACCAGCTAGGCCGACAGCAAGCGCGGCCAGAATGGCCTTGGTTTTCTTGGACATGTCATCTCCCTGTGATGCGCTATTTATTGGTTTATTATTTGAACCTTTAGTATCATTTATTCTGATCTAGATTCATATTCTGTCAACAAAAAAAATCATGATTGACAAATGGGACATAAAAGATCGAAGATTTTTAATACCATCGGTTCAAATATTAAACCATAGAGGCTTGAATTGGACAAATTTGAAATCGATCGAATCCGCGATCATGTCATTGCACCTGCAAAACACATCATTAATGGTGAGCGCGTTGACGCGGCTGATCGTGGAACAATGGATGTCATATCGCCCGTCGATGGCCGCAAATTGACAACAATTCCGAAAGGAACTGAACAAGATGCTAAATCTGCCATCATGTCTGCCAGAGCTGCATTCGATGACGGTCGGTGGTCGGGGCTAAGCCCAGCGGCGCGAAAACAGGTCATGCTTAATTGGGCCGAATTAATTGAAGCCCAAGCTCAGGAACTGGCCGTTCTAGGTGTAAGAGACAACGGCACCGAGATTGGGATGGCCCATAAAGCAGAGCCGCTGAGTGCCGTGGGAACTTTGCGCTACTTCGCCGAGGCAATCGACAAGATTTACGGTGAGATCGCTCCAACTGCACCCGGCGCACTTGGGCTTATTCATAAACAACCTGTCGGTGTCGTCGGAGCGATCGTTCCATGGAACTTTCCATTAATGATCGGCAGTTGGAAGTTGGGACCCGCCCTAGCGGCTGGATGCACCGTGGTAATGAAACCAGCAGAGACGGCATCATTAACTCTTGTGCGGCTGGGAGAGCTGGCACTGGAAGCTGGTATTCCACCCGGCGTCCTGAATGTAGTGACCGGAGAAGGAGCAGTTGTAGGCGCAGCTATAGCCGAGTCTGAAGATGTTGACGTTCTTGTTTTTACTGGTTCAGGCAACACCGGACGAAAACTAATGGAGGCTTCGGCCCGTTCTAATCTAAAGCGCGTCTATTTGGAGCTGGGCGGAAAATCTCCCAACATAGTTTTCGCCGACGTGCCGGATTTGGATGAGGCAGCAAAAGTTTCGGCTGCTGGCATCTTTCGAAATTCCGGGCAGGTTTGCGTCGCCGGGTCCCGCCTCTTGGTTCAAAAAGACATTCATAATGCCTTTGTCGAGAAACTGGTTGCGCAGGCAGAGGCAATGCGGGTCGGCGATCCACTTGATCCAAAAACCAACGCAGGCGCAATTAACTCTGAGCGACAGCTGGCACAGAATCTGGCCTTTGTCGAAGAGGCACGTCGCGCGGGTCGAAATATAGCGACCGGCGGTATGCGCGTCCTGCAGGAAACCGGAGGAACTTACATGGCTCCCACGATCGTCACCGGTGTCGACGCAAGCGACCGGATTGTGAGAGAAGAAGTTTTTGGCCCTGTCCTGACTGTTCAGTCTTTTGAAACTGAAGATGAGGCCGTCTCTCTTGCAAACGACTCCGATTTCGGCCTCGCGGCCGGTGTATGGACTTCGGATTTGTCCCGTGCTCATCGAATGATCGCGCGTATTCGGGCAGGTGTTGTTCATGTTAATACTTACGGCGGTGCGGATGTCACAGTACCGTTGGGTGGCGTTAAACAATCCGGTAACGGGCATGACAAATCGCTTCATGCCTTCGACAAATATCTCGACTTAAAAACCGCTTGGATCAAGCTTTGAGGAAACTGTTGATATGAACGACAAGACCATTCTGCTCGTCGGGACCTATGACACCAAAGATGACGAGCTTAACTACTTGGCCGAGACGATCCGGGCGCAGGGCGGTAAGGTTCTGACCATGGACGTCAGTGTATTGGGCGACCCGTCGAAGCCCACTGACATTTCCAAGCATGAAGTAGCCGAGGCAGGTGGTCACAGCATTCAGGAGGCCATAAACAGCGGCGACGAAAACACGGCTATGCAAATAATGGCAAAGGGTGGATCCATTCTTGCCGCACGTCTGCAAATGGATGGGAAAATTGACGGTGCGTTGGTTCTTGGCGGCACAATGGGCACTGATCTTGCATTGGACATCTGTTCGGCCCTTCCTGTAGGGGTGCCAAAGTACATCGTTTCTACCGTTTCCTTTTCCCCTTTGATCCCGCCCGAGCGGTTGCCAGCTGACGTGCAGATGATCCTTTGGGCCGGTGGGCTTTATGGCTTGAATTCCGTCTGCAAATCATCGCTTAGCCAAGCTGCTGGTGCAGTTTTAGGGGCTGCGCGCGCTGTCGAACGATCAGACAGTGACAAGCCACTGATCGGCATGACTTCTTTCGGAAAAACCGTTCTAAAATACATGGTTATCCTCAAACCTGCCCTGGAACAACGTGGATTTGAGGTTGCTGTTTTTCATGCGACGGGAATGGGAGGACGCGCATTTGAAAGTCTCGCGTCCGAAGGTCGTTTCGCTGCCGTGATGGACTTCGCGCCGCAGGAGGTCGGCAATCACCTAATGGGGTCATCTATCTCAGCCGGGGCGGATAGAATGACGGCCGCAGGATTATCTGGCACGCCTCAGATGGTATCGATCGGGTGCTATGATTTGGTAGATTTTGTAGGTTGGCAGGATACCCCAGCGAAACTTATCGGGCAGGAAACCCATGCCCACAACAGACTTTTGACGTCTGTAATGATGACCGCCGATCAACGCCGAGAAATGGCGCGGGAAATCTGTTCAAAGCTTAGCAAGGCGAAGGGTCCGACAACCTTGCTTCTGCCGATTCAAGGCGGCAACGAATGGGATCGGCCCGGTGGACCGCTCAGTGACCCTGAGGGATTGGCGGCCTTTGTTGAAGAAATCCGCAATCACTGCCCCGCAAATGTGACGTTGATCGAACTAGACGCACACATAAACGATACGGCTTTTTCAGATGCCGCGCTTGAAACCTTCGACAACTGGGTAGAGGCAGGCTTCATTGACAGCGGAAGTTGAGCAAACCTGAGTTGTATTAATCAATGTCGGCGATACTGCGATAAACGCGACGCATGACCGTCGGGGTCAGATACATCGGAATCTGATAGGCACCAATGAAAACCAAAATGGGTGCCGTGACCTCAGGCGGGAGAGCGACAAAGAAAATGGCTATGTTTCGATTTCCTGCAATCAAAGAAACAGCCGTCGCTTTATCAGCACTTAACCTACCGCAAGTGAAATAAAAAACGACCAATTGTGCCCCGAAATTCAACAGGCAGGCGAAACCAATCCAAAAAATAGCGATTTTCGGGTCGATCAGCGCGGTGGAACTAACTGACGGCATCAAACCGACGACAAATACGGCAAGCGTGATTGTTGCAAGACCTTCAAGGTTTTCCAGTACTGGACGCGTCGGGTCGCGCAGAAATCGCCGACGTATAACCATCGCCGCAAGGGTCGCTAAGGAAATAGTCAGGAACAGTCGAAAAGTCGCCTTTAGCACAGAACTGATATCCCCTAATTCAGGAATCATCCAGAAGATCGGAAATGCCGTAAGCGGCAAAATCGCGGTCCCCACAACCATCAAACGCAAAGCATGTTCCGCAGTGTACCCCAGCATTAGGCACATGTTGGGGCTACCTGAAATTGATGGGGCTGCTGCCATGATTAGCAAAGACAAAAATACCGGAGAGCCGGTCCATCCAACGCCGATCCCGATAGCTGCGACGAACAAAGGAAGAGCAACCTGAAATCCCATGACCGTCTTTGATACTTGGCTCAAATCGGCCAGCGATCCCAATATCGCTGTGGGCTCCATCCTAAGGACCGTTAGAAACAGCAAAAGCCCAACCAGTGGCGGCAACAGGGGCCGCATGGGTTCGGCCAGTCCGGGCAGCAACAGCCCAGCCACCAAACCCGTCACCAACACCAGCGGGCCATGACGAGCCGATAGGCGCAGCGGGTTCACCTAATTCTACCCGCCGGGACTTTGCCGCAAGTTTTCAGGCAACCAAGTGGCCAATTCTGGGAACCAAATCAGGACAAACACCATCAAAACCATAATGAGGAACATCGGGATCGCAGCGCGAGCGATATAGCTCATTTCATGGTTGGTCATTCCTTGCATTACAAACAGGTTGAACCCGATTGGCGGAGTAATCTGCGCCATCTCGACCACTACAACAATGAAGATGCCAAACCAGATCAGGTCAATCCCAGCATCGCGTATCATCGGTTCGACCACAGCCATGGTCAAAACAACCGAAGATATTCCGTCCAGAAAACAGCCCAGGATGATATAAAATACAAGCAGCACCATCAGTAATTCGAAGCGGGTTAGCTCCCAACCGGCAATCAAATCTGCCAATCCACGCGGAAGACCAGTAAAGCCCATGGATAAGGAAAGGAACGCTGCCCCCGCCAAAATCAGCGCGATCATCGCGCTTGTACGTGTCGCGCCCATCAAGCTTTCAGTAAATGTCTTCCAATTCAGCGATCCCTGCCCCGCGGCCAACAACAGCCCGCCAATAACGCCAAAGGCTGCCGCCTCGGTCGCGGTGGCATAGCCGAGATACATTGACCCAATCACAACAGTGATCAACAGGATTACCGGCAGCAAAAACCGAGAATTCCTGACTTTCTCGGAAAAGCTAAGCTTGCCTTCGCTGTTCGGGTTCCAATCCTTGCCCAGCTTCGAATACACCGCGACGTAACCCATAAACATTGCCGCTAACACGAGCCCCGGAAGAATGCCCGCAAAGAACAGCTTTGTTATAGATTCATTGATGGTGACGCCGTAAACGATCAACGTCAAAGATGGCGGGATCATCAAGCCAAGCGTCGCGGCACCCGTAAGTGTCCCAATGATCATACGTTCCGGATAGTTGCGTTTTCTCAGCTCTGGAATAGACATCTTACCGACAGTAGTCAGAGTGGCCGCCGAGGAACCGGACACAGCGGCGAAAACCGTGCAACCGACAATATTGGTGTGAACCAACCCACCGGGCAACGGGGCCATCCAGGGGGACAACCCTTTGAACATGTCCTCAGACAATCGCGTTCGATATAAGATTTCGCCCATCCAGATGAACATTGGCAGAGCGGTGAGGGTCCAGGAAGATGACGCAGACCAGATCGTGGTTATCATTACGTCGCCGACCGGACGGGTGGTAAATAGCTCCATCCCGACCCATGCGACACCCATTAAAGCCAAACCGACCCAAACGCCGGTGCCAAGCAGCGTAAACAGAACAAAGAGAAAGAGTATGATAACAGAAAGGTTTTCCATGCTCTTACTCTCCGTGACTTTGATCGGCGAGATCGCGCGTGATGCGGTGATCACCGCGGAACAACACGTGGAGCAGATGATCCGTCAAGGCGATGGCCAGAATGACGGCACCAATCAACATGGTCGACTGAGGTATCCAAAGCGCGGTTTTGTCCTGTCCCTGGCTAATGTCGTTGAACTTCCAGCTCCAATAAACAAAGCGATAAGCGTACCAGCAGAAATACCACATTACCGCCGCACCGATTGCGAAGCACCAGATCTCGAGAATGCGCCGAACGCCTTGTGGAACTGCATTTAAAAGTATCGATACTCGAATGTGGCTGCCCCGGTTCAGCGCGTTTGCAAAGGCAAGAAATGATGCCGCTGCCATGGCATATCCAGCGTAATCGGGTGCACCCGGAAAGACCTCACCTGTCCAGCGGGCAAGCATTTGCACTACGATCAGCAAAAGTATGGCAATCAGGCTTAGCGCCGCCAAAACGCCCGCTGCGAGATACGTGAAATCCAATACTGTTCGAAGCCCTTTCAATAGCGCCATACCGTCCCCGCTTTCGATTTTGTTGGATGGTTCCGGAGCGGCAGACAGTGCCGCCGCTCCAATGCGCTGTTACTGCGATGACTGGAACGCATCGACGATAGCTTTGCCTTCGTCACCAGCGGCTTCCAACCATTCGTTTGTCATGGTCACGCCGATTTCTTTCAATTCTCCAACCATTTGGTCGGATGCCGGACCAACGGTCATACCGCCATCGCGTAGACCTTGCAAAGTGAACCCAGTGTATTCCTTTGCGCGCCAGTTGCCTGCATATTCGGCTAATTCAGCGCATGCTGTGATAACGTTTTTATTGGCGTCCGAAACACCCGACCAAACATCTGAATTTACCATCACATAGTTGCGCGGCAACCAGGCGTCGACTTCATAGAAATAATTCAGGCTTTCCCAAACTTTGCGGTCATATCCAGTTGAACCAGAAGATACCATCGCGTCGGCTACACCTGTTGCAAAAGCCTGGCTGATTTCAGCAGCTTCGATGGTCACGGGCAACATACCAGTCAACTCGGCCAAACGGGATGTGGCGTTGTTGTAAGACCGGAACTTGATGCCTTCCATGTCGGCAACCGAATTGACTTCGTTTTTGAAATACAAACCCTGCGGCGGCCACGGCACTGCATACAGCAGCGTCAGGTTTTGTTCTGCCAGCAGACTTTCAATTGAAGGCTTGGCTGCTTCCCAAAGCTTTGCGCTGTCATCGAACGAAGTCGCAAGGAACGGGATAGAGTCAAACCCGAACAGCGCGTTTTCATTCTGATGACCAGACAACAGACGCTCGCCAATTGGGGCCTGACCCGTCTGGATCGCGCGCTTGATATCCGCACCTTTGAACAGCGAACCAGAAGGATGCGTAACAATCTCAATCTCGCCACCGGTTCCCGTCGTCACGCACTTGGCAAATTCGGCACCCGTGGCCGAGTGGAAATTCGACGCCGAATAAGCCATCGGCATGTCCCATTTTTCAGCCATTGCCGGTGCGGCAGCGGTGGCGGTCAATGCGGTTGCAGCTAAAAGGCTGGTGAGTTTTTTCATCGTTTTCTCCCTACTGAATATTGACTTGCCGTTGTTTTTTCCGGCTTTTTTACGTTACGAAACGCGAAGGCGCATAAGCGCTTAAATCCGTGTTCGGAGTTCTGCCCGAAATCAATTGCGCCAAAAGGCGACCTGTTTTCGGCCCTCCTGTTAGACCGACATGATGGTGTCCAAAGCCCATGAAGGCTCCTTCCACACCTGGCACCTCACCGATTATTGGAATCGAGTCCGCAGGCGCCGGCCTGTGCCCCATCCATTCCACTTCCTCCTTCCATGTCAAACCCGGAAAGACCTGCCGGGCGTTCTTGCGCATCAATTCGAAGGGCGCACGAGATGGCGGAGCGTCCAGTCCCCCGAATTCTACAATCCCTGCCAGCCGAATACGACCGTCCATCGGTGTTGCCACAAATTTTCCAGACACTACCATCACAGGACTGCGCGGCATGGCAGAGGGCTCTATCAATTCAAGATGATAGCCGCGTTCGCTTTCAAGAGGAACAGAAACTCCTAACCGTTTTGCGAGAGGCCCTGACCACACACCGGCGGTCACAATCGCCGTGTCGCATTCGATGATCTGACCGTCTGCTCTGACCCCACTAACCCGACCATTTTCACGGACCATATCCTCGACATTGGCGCGGATAATTCTGCCACCCTTGGCTTCGACATAAGACGCAAGGTCTTTAACGTACCGACCAGGGTCAGTGATGTGGCCATGATCCGCCAACCTAATTGCGAAGCCGATATCCTTGCTGAACACAGGATCATAAGCTCGAAACGCCTGACCCTCTAATTCGTCCCAAGTAAAGCCGTTTTTTCGCCGGACGTTCCATCCGAACGCGTCACCATCGAAATGGGAACGGTCATTGTACAAAAATAGATAGTCCGAAGGTACGATCCACTTTTCTGCACCGGTCCCAGCAGCCAGTGCCTTATGATCATTCAAACTGTCGCCAATAATTGGCGTCAAAGCCGCGGCAATGCGGTCCACGTCCGCGTCATTTGCATGCTTCAGATACCGCGTCAGCCAAGGAATTAGCCGAGGCAAATACGCCCATTTAAGGAACAATGGCTGAGAAGGGCTGAGCAACATTTTGGGCGCCTTGCCTAACAACCCCGGAACAGTCACTGGAACCACCGAACAGGAAGCCAATACACCACCATTCCCGTGCGAGGTGCCCTCACCCGGCCCGGCTTTGTCAATCAGGATCACATCGTGACCATCCCTTTGCAGCCAGACTGCCGTCGATACCCCGACAATGCCGGCCCCGATGATCGCAATGGTTTTAGAAGAGCTCATGCCGCCACCGCCTTGGTCACTGCATAGTGGTTCAGTTTGCCCTCATCTGGCCTACTACCCAACCCGGCCGTCTGCGGAACAACTACCTGGCCGTCTGCAACAGGGAAGGGAGTTTCCAATATGTCTTCTGCCAGAAAGTAGGATGCCTGATAAAACTCACAGCCCAATGTTATTTCTGGAGTAGCAGCAATCATATGCGTTCCTGCCAGATGCGCCAGACCAGCTTCGAACATGTCTCCGCCGTATGCGCTAAGGCCGTGCGCTGCGGCAATGCGGGCGACGGTTTGACCGCGGGACAATCCGCCGGATTTCATAATCTTCACGGACACACCGTCGCAAATCCCTTCTCTTGCTGCACGTTCCATGTCCTCGGGTCCAAAAACGCTCTCATCCGCCAAAAGCGGCACGTCGATGATCTGTTTTAGGTTAGCCATTGCTTTGAAATGATGCGCGCGCACTGGTTGTTCGATGAAATCAGGCTTGAACTGCGCTACATCTTTTACTTGTTTTGGCGCGTCTTCAATAGAAAGACCCTGGTTGTAATCCACTCGAACCGAAAATTCCGGGAAGTTTTGTGCAAGCTGTTCCAATCGCATAATGTCAAACGCGTGATCCTTGAAACCGGTTTTAAGTTTGACAATCCGTACGCCGTCATCTCGCAATCGCGCCAACAGATCGATATCTTGTGAAAAATCCGGGTTGGCGATGGAACAGCTCAGCGGAATGGTATCCCGGCACTTACCGCCCAGCAATGACCAAACAGGTACCTTTGCAATCCTACCAGCTAAGTCCAACAAAGCGCTGTCCAAGGCGGCTTTGGCTTCGGTGCAATGCGCAACCGCATAAGCGGCACTTTCCATGATAGCAGCTCGGTCACTGACTTGCTTGCCAGTCACCAGCGGCCGCAAGTATCTGTTCAATGCAGCGTACGTCGCCTCTGGGGTACCGGTAAACACAGACCACGGAGATGCTTCGCCAAAACCTTCGCTTCCGTCCTCAGAAGTCAGGCGTAAAATGACGACTTCGCATACGCCCTCAACGGACCCAATGCCGTGATCGCGTCGTGATGTGACTGGCAACTCTAGGTGCCACAGGTCATACCCGATAATCTTTTGCTTCAGGTCGCCCATTCGCCCTCCTAGAACAAAAACCAAACTGCCTTGACGCACCCATCATTTCAAATACTATCTTTTCATAACTCCATCAGAAAAAATGATGAGGCGGAAGATGTCCCTGAGATTTCGTCAATTGCAGGCCTTTCATGCAATCATGGAAACAGGAACGGTGACGGGCGCTGCGTCGGTTTTGGGAATTTCGCAACCGGGGATCAGCAATCTTCTTTCTCAATTAGAGCGCGAAGCCCGCATACCGCTTTTTGAACGAAACAAGGGCCGTCTGCTTCCGACGCCAGAGGCTGAATTATTGTATCGTGAGGTCGACACCGTGGTACGCGGGTTGGATCATGTAGCCCAAGCGGTTTCGGATTTGCAGAACAAACATCCTGGCCAATTACAAGTCGCAGCACCTCATATGTTGTCTTTTGGTTTTATACCGCAGGAGATTGCGAAATTTGCCCAATCACGTCCCAATTTGTCGGTCAGTTTTCAATCGCAATATTCGTCGAAGATCCAGGAATGGGTCATCTCAGGTCTGTTTGAGATCGGGGTGGTTGAAATGCCTATATTGCACGACACGCTGAACTATCAGGTCTTTCAGTTCGAAACACTGGCCACCTTTCCGGAAAACAGTCCGCTGGCTGCCTATGATATTCTGACGCCCGAACTGCTTGAAAACGAACCGTTTATCGTGATGGGTCCAGAACATCAGACCCATCGTCGCACACGCGATATTTTTCAGGCTGCTGGACGGGTGTGGCGCACCCAAATCCATACGCATCTGTCCGAGAACCTTCTTAGCTTCGTGAAACAGGGCCTAGGTGTCGCGATGATCGACCCATTCACTGTTAAGTTCGACCGCGAAAGCGGCTACATGACCCGCCCCTTTTCACCCGCTGTAACGCTCGACCTTGCCGTGATAACCGCAAAAGGTCGACCACTATCATCAATTGCGCAAGAGTTCCTGGCGCAGATGACACAGTCGATTGCGACTTATGCAACCCATTCAGACACCGGTGCAGCCGCTTCGTGCAGTGGCTGAGAGTGGATATCAACCAGCGTAGGACCATCGTGTTCCATCGCTTGTTTCAAAACTTTTCGCAGGTCTTGCGGGTCTTTCACCGTCCATGACCGTACACCAAATGCAGCCGCGACAGCGGCATGATCCGTCCTGGTAAAATCCACGTTGTAATAGCGCTGTCCAAAGCCGGCATTTTGGCCAGCCTTGATCCAACCAAAGACTGAGTTTGAGAATACGATGGAGGTTATCGGCATCTTATGCCTGACCATGGTTTCAAACTCACCGCAAGTGAACCCAAATGACCCGTCTCCCATTACGGCAAGCGTTTTGACCGACGGGCGGCCAACATGTGCACCCATTGCAGCCCCAAGCGAATAACCCAGTGCGCCATGGGCCCGATTGGTGATAAAATGACGCCCGGCGGTTTTCCAACGATAGTGCGCACTGAAATAAGGACACGGCGTACCGGGATCGGCGACAATAATTGCATCGTCGTCTAGGATATCTATAAGCGCGGCCATCACAGCTTCGGGTCGGATTGGTGTTTGAGTGCTTGCGGCTAGGGGAGCAAATGCTGCTAATTTGGCATCCCAAGCCGATTTAGCCCGCGCCTTTCCGTTTTGACTTGGAAGATCTTTGCGTGCCTGCAAAGCGTCCGCTAGCGCATTCAATGCTAATCGGGCGTCCGCGCAAATTGCGACTTCTGTTTGGTAATTCGCGCCGATAACCATGGGGTCGCTATCGATGTGGATGATTTTGGCATCCCGCCTTGGGCTCTGCCAACGTTCAGTTGTGACGGAACCTGCCCGGCACCCGATAAACAGAACGACATCAGCTTGATCCACGACTTCCCGAGTTGCAGGAACACCTCCGTTCGATCCGACGACGCCCAATGATAACGGATCAGTTTCAGCGACGGCCCCCTGCCCCGAAACTGTTGTCGCGATTGGCATCTCCAAAAGATCGGCCACTCGGCGCAATTCATCAACCGCCCCAGAAAGCACAGGACCGCCACCGCATACTACGACGGCCGATCTAGCCTGCGCTAAGACGTCGACAGCTGCTTCGACGGCATCTGGATCGGCGGCAGCACGTTCGGCCGGAAAGCTGCGATGCCGCGCGTCGGCCCAAATTTCAGCCTCATCGACTGGAGCTTTCTGGGTATCAAATGGCAAGGCCAAATGCGCCGCGCCCGGGGTTCCTGTCGTCATCGCACGAAACGCGGCCCGAACCATTGCGGGCAACCTTGCCGCGTCATCAAGCGACGCATTCCATTTCGCAAGCGGCTTAAACAAGGTCTGTTGATCCAACTCGGTCAAAGGGTATTTTCCGCGGCTGGTCGTCGCCACATCAGATGTAATGGCCAATATCGGCACGGAACTTTCGTTAGCCTCTACCACGCCCGGCAAAATGTATGTGGCACCTCCGCCTGATGGCCCTTCGCAAACTCCGGGCTTGCCGGTCACGCGGGCGTAACCGTCTGCCATGTACGCAGCGTGACGTTCATCCCGTGTTAGGATGTGTTGAATTCCGTGGTCCATACGCGCCAAGGCATCGTAGAATGGCAAGGTAGTATCTCCGCAGAGGCCAAACATGTGCTTAACGCCATGCGCCTGAAGCATACGAACCATGGCTTCTGCTCCGGTCAGGTGATTTGTACCCGTCATTGGTTGCTCCTCCTCGCCAGATAATTGCACACAGAACTGTATACAGTTTTGTATATTGAATTCAAGACCGACCTGTGGCACCCCTGAGTCACTGATAACGAGGCGTTTGATATGACTGGACCGCGTGTTGACGATATCTATGAACAGGTAAAAGCGATGGCCGTTTCGTTTCGCTTGCACCCCGGAGATCGTCTTAACGAAGTTGCGTTGTCAAAAGAACTGGGCGTAAGCCGCACGCCGTTACGCGAGGCATTGAATCGGTTGGTGGCCGAACGTCTGTTTGATTTTCGCCCCGGGCAAGGATTTTTCTGCCGTCTGCTGGACGCACAAGGCGTTTTTGACTTATTCGAACTGCGGCAGATAATCGAAGTTGCTGCCGCGCGGTCGGCCTGCGAAAGAGCAACGGATCAAGAATTACGGGCGCTTAATGACGAACTTCACTCAACTGGTTTGGATGTGACGGGTTTGACCGTGGAAGAGGCCGTAAGGCGAGACGAGGCATTCCATCTTGGCATCGCACGTTTGTCGGGCAACATGGAACTTCTCCAAACCCTGGAAAGGATCAACGAGAGAATCCGTTATATCCGTTGGGTTTCCATGAACTTAGACCGAGTGCATCGGTCAAAAGGCGAACATAAACGAATAATGCAGGCCCTGCTGGAGCGCGACGTGGATAAAGCAGCTTTGAATTTAGGCGAACACATCACCAAGCGTATGGATCAAATTCAAGAGGCCGTACGCAACGGAATATCCAGTATCTATATGGAAGGATCACAGGAAATTTCGACCCGCGTCATCGAGGAGGCATAGGGGATGATCGCAAATGGCGGCAAATCTTTATACGGGGCATCGGTCGGCATTTTGATGCTGGATGCCCGGTTTCCACGTATACCCGGAGATATGGGGAACGCGCTGACTTGGCCTTTTCCCGTACACTATCGAATAGTCCGCGAAGCCACCCCCGATCTAGTTGTCCGCAAAAGCGCAAAAGGATTGTTAGACGCCTTCGTTGACGCAGCAAAGGAGTTGGTCAAAGACGGCGTAGACGGGATAACCACCAATTGTGGCTTTCTATCCCTATTTCAAGAAGAATTGGCCGCAGCTGTTCCGATACCAGTTGCAACATCCTCTCTGATGCAGGTCGGGATGGTTAACCGGGTTTTGCCAGCAGGCAAACGCGCCGGCATACTAACCATATCAGCGTCCACACTCACCGACGACCACCTGAGAAAGGCTCAGGTTCCAGACGGGACGCCAATTGGCACGACCGAGGGAGGCGAGGAATTTACCCGCGCCATCCTTGGCAATGAGCCGACGCTAGATGTCAACAAGTCCCGACTGGATAATGTCGAGGCTGCAATGAAACTGAAATCAAACAATCCAGACCTTGGGGCAATTGTTTTAGAATGTACAAACATGTGTCCCTACGCGCCAGACATCCAGCAAGCCACTGGATTACCTGTATTTTCAATCGTGACTTTTGTGAGCTGGTTTCAGTCAGGGCTCATGCCGCCAAGGTATCAGACCCCGCATTGAAACATACAGGCCCCTTGAACCGTTGGCCAGCTAGCAGGGTTTTTAACTCACGTTGTTATGCGGTCATGCAAAACGGTACAGCTTTTGCCGACCCCTAAGGTCATTTTAGTCTGCGTTTTTTGTCGTCTGCCTCAGGACCAGACGAACAGGTGTTCGCTTGGTTTCGGAAGGCACAGTGCCTTCTTGCAGCCAGCCTAGTATTGTATCGGCAATCTGTTCTCCGAACTCTTCAACTCCGCAATGCACGGTTGATAACGTAGGCCAGCATTCCGACGCCTCTTTTATGTCATCAAAACCTATTATTTGAAAATCCTGGCCGACTTTGAGATTGGCCTCGTGACAGGCGTTTATCATCCCGAATGCGACCAGATCGTTGAAGCACAATGCAGCATTACAATCCGGATGTTCCCGAAACAGATCAGCAGCAGCGGCATGACCAAAAGCTCGACTGGATTTTCCAGTCTTTACAATCGGTTTCAGTCCCTTTGAATGCATAATCTTTAGGTACCCGGAAACTCTTTCCTCTGTAACTTGCCGCCCCTCTAATCCACCTACAAAAGCAATTTCTCTCGCGCCGGAGTCCAATAGAAATTGAGTTGCCGCGCGACCACCATCTTCGTAATCCGGGGCAAAGAATGGGAACTTGGCAGTACACCCATCCGCCCGGCGCAAAACTTGCATCATCGGAATTCCGGCTCGTTCCACAGCAGCAAGTGTGCTTGAGACGTCCCCGTAAGCAGGGGACAGGATTAGTGCCGAAACGCCGTGTTCTAACATGGCCGCCACAACCTGATCCTGAATTTCCGGGTCTTCGTTTGTGTTAGCCACAACCACAGCATAGCCCCGAGAACCAAGAGCCATCTGCAATGAAGTCGCAAATTCAGTGAAAAAGGGGTTGGTCAGATCGTTAATTACAAGACCGATTAGCGCCGTACCGGAGGATCGAAGATTAGCCGCCGACCGGTTATAGACGTAACCGATTTCTTTCATAGCGGCGTGAACTAATTGTCGTGTTTCAGGTTTTACTTGAGCACTCCCTTGGAGCACCAAGCTGACCGTGGATTTTGAAACGCCAGCCTTGTCAGCAACATCTATGATGGTCGGTCTGCGCATCCAGTTTATTGTTCGATACCGTACAACTTCAACAGTGTCTTCATCCGCGCTGTAGCCTCATCAGGCGACAGGAGTAAACCAGCTTGATCAGCAAGCCTGAAAACCTGCGCGTAGTGACAAACGCCCCGACTTGATTGAAATCCTGCGGGCATCACAAAATGTGACTGTGCTTGGTTTAACCAGGCCAGAAACGCTATCCCCGCTTTGTAGAAGCGTGTAGGCGCTTTGAAAATTTCGCGGCTTAGTGGAACAGTTGGTGCAAGTAGTGCGTGGTACTTTTCCATGTCATTCTCGGCTAAAGCCTCAAGCGCTTGACTGGCTGCGGGAGCGATAGCCGCAAATATTCCTAACAAAGCATGTGAATAATGCTTCCCATCGCCGGCTATCAAGTCGGCATAATTGAAATCATCTCCCGTATAGAGCCGTACCCCTTCAGGCAACCTTGCGCGAAAAGTCTCTTCGTGTGCCTGATCCAACAGCGAGATTTTAATGCCATCTACTTTGGCAGGGTTCTCAGAGATTAGGGACAGAACAAAGTCGCTGGCGGTCTCAATTTCGTTACTGCCCCAATAGCCTTTCAATGCGGGATCGAACATGTCGCCTAACCAATGTAGGATTACCGGCTCGGAAGAACCATCGATCAGCGCTCGATAGACATTGTGATACACATCCGGACCGGCATTTATTGCTGTAAACGCCCGCGACGCCATCAAGATCAATTGCCCCCCGGCCTCCTCGATCGCTTGAGCCTGATGTTCGTAAGCCGCCAGAATATCATCTGCTGACCGCAGCGACTCTGGGTCAGCGTGATCTGTCCCTGCCCCACAAGCCACTCTGGGAGACAACGAATGAACACGTGCCGCCGCCATAGTCCGTTGGAACAGTTCGAGTGCAGTGTCCCAATCGACGCCCATTCCGCGTTGTGCAGTGTCCATCGCTTCGGCCAGCCCCAATCCTTGGTCCCAGAGTCCTTCGCGAAATTGCAGCGTTGCGTCCCAATCGACGGCGGGTCTGCCAACCCACGGTGTGTGATCCAACATTGGGTCCGAGACCACATGCGCTGCGGCAAATGCAGTACGCGTCAGAGGCACTTTAGGTGCGCGCGGCACCAAAGGCGTACCGGCCGGTGCATATGTTTCCAATTCGCCTTGGTAGGTTGGCAGTATTAGCGTCATCGCTTAGACCTCGATATCCAGAACCAGAATACCGTCAATTCCACCGATGGTATTCTGAACAAGTTTGGCGCCCAACGCTTTGTGCGTTTCGTCGGACTGATAACGCTCCAGCGCAGACCAATCGGTGAAATCAATCACAAAGCCGTGCATGTAGCCGCGCTCTATCTGTTCCGGACTATTGCTGCGCCCTCCTGTGAAACCGCCAGCACCGGTCAATGACTCGGACAACTCGGAAAGACCGGAATAAATATTCTCGATCGTTTCTTCGGTCACGTCGGTTTTGAATTTTGTCAGAACAATATGGCGGATCATCACATAAATCCCTGATCTTGTTTAATCATGTCGGAAACTTTTTCCCCGATCATGATCGTTGGAGCGTTGGTGTTCGAAGAATTGACTGTCGGCATTATCGACGCGTCGGCGACCCGCAGCCCGTCGACTCCGTTGAATCGCAAACGTGGATCTAGAACGGCTTCGGCATCGCTACCCATTCGACAAGTACCCGCGCAATGGTGCGAGGTTTTAGAGTGCACACAGATAAAATCGAAATACTCCTGCTCGGTCCTAACCTTCGGCCCTGGCATACGCTCGGCAAGAATGTAAGGTTTCAACGCGTCCTGAGCCAGTATCTTCTGCACCAATTTGAGACCGCGGATCGACATCTCCCGGTCATAAGGGTCAGCCAGATAGTTCGGGTCGATTAGCGGCATAGCTGAGGGGTCAGCGCTCTGCAATCGAACTGTGCCCCGGGACCTTGGGCGCAAAAAACACGCGTTAAGGGTCACCCCGCCATTGGGCATCGCCTCGACCCCGGCTTCGATCCCGGTACCCAAGCCCAAATGCATTTGAATATCCGGCGATCTTGCCTCGGGGTCAGCATACCAGAACCCTCCGGTTTCGAAGAGACTTGAAGCGACCGGCCCCCTTCGGGTTAAAAGGTATTGTAATCCCGCTATTGCCGAAAGATGGAGCTTGGCAAACCTGTCATATGTATGTGGGCCAGTAACCTCGCATATTGAATATAAGTCCAGATGGTCCTGCAGGTTCTCACCAACTTGTGGCTGGTCATAAACCGCTTTGATTCCGATACCTTCCAGTTGTTTCGCGGGCCCTATTCCAGAGAGTTGCAACAGTCGCGGAGATCCAATCGCGCCCGAGGATAAAACAACCTCTTTGGCAGCGGAGATTTTTTCGCCGCTAATCATCTCCACACCAGTTGCGCGCCCCTTCTCTACCAAAATTCGCCGAACTTGAGTGTCTGTGCGCACGGTCAAATTTGGGCGCTTGCGGTTAGGGGCGACAAAGGCCATAGCAGCGGAAGAACGACGCGCGTTGCGTTGGGTCAATTGATAATAGCCGGCGCCATCCTGTCTTGTTCCGTTTACGTCGCGGGTTTCCGGAATACCCAACTGCCCTGCTGCTTGAATGTATGCATCACAAATCGGCAGTGGTGCTGAAGGCATAGAAACACCCAATGGCCCACCCTTGCCGTGGAACTCGTCGTCATAGACGTCATTATCTTCTGATTTTTTGAAGTAGGGTAGCACATCGGCATACCCCCATCCCTCGCACCCCATTTGACGCCATTCGTCATAGTCCTGCGTTGCACCACGCGTGTAAATTTGCGCGTTGATCGACGACCCGCCGCCAATAACCTTAGCTTGCGTGTAGTTGAACACCTTGTTTTGCATATGTTTTTGAGGCACCGTTGACCACCCCCAACTCCCGATGCCTTTGGTCATTTTGGCAAATCCAGCAGGAAGGTGGAAAAGTGGGTTTCTGTCAGAGGTTCCGGCCTCTAGCAGCAGGACTTTAGCGGATGGTTCTTCGGACAAACGTCCAGCAATTACAGAACCAGCCGAGCCTCCGCCGACTACGATAAAATCATATCCTTCAGACATTCTCTTTCGTCCTCAGAAGCTTGTTGTTTACAAACGCGAGATAGACAAACCGCCATCCACCGGAATCGCAGCACCGGTGGCGAATTCCAATTTTCCCTGCGCGATCGGCACGATCACTGAACCAATGTCCCTTGCTTCGCCCCAGCGCACAGCAGGTACAAGGCCACCTTCGATACGGTCGGTGTATTTTTCGCGTACACCTTCGGTCATTTCGGTCGCAATAATGCCCGGGCGCAGTTCGAAAACTCCGATCCCATGCGGCGCCAATCGAACGGCAAATAGCTGGGCCATCATCGCTGCTGCGGCTTTAGACACGCAATATTCTGCTCGCTCGACGGATACCATCGTCGCGCTGACAGAGGTTACAAATGTGATCGAGCGGTACGTGTTTTGTGGCTGTGCAAGCATACGCCGAGCAACTTCTTGCGCCAGAAAGAACGCCCCTCGCAAGTTGATGTTCTGCACAAAGTCCCAACTCTCGGGCTGTAGGTCCAGCATGTCACCCCGAACCGGAGCACCAACGCCAGCGTTGCTTACCAACGCGGTCACCGGACCCAGCTGCGCTTCTACCTGATCAAGGCAGGAAGACACATTGTCTATGTCCGAAACGTCATGTTGTACGTAAACCGCGTTGGGCCCAAGTGCTGCCAGCGCGTTTTTTACGGCAGGTTTTTCTGGTGCCGAGCGCGAAGCCATTGCAACCTGGAATCCTGCGGCAAGCAAGGCACGCGAAATTCCAAAGCCTATCCCCTGTTGTCCACCAGTGACCAATGCGATTCCGGTCATGCCGCAAACTCCGTTTCAATTATGTGGCGTCCGGTTCGCAACGCGAGTGCCGCGATAGTGAGCGCTGGATTGACCGCGGCGGAAGTCGGAAGGACTGACGCGTCAACAACGAACAAGTTCCTGTGGTCATGGCTCCGGCAAAAGATATCCACCACGCTGTTGGTCGGATTTTTACCCATGCGTGCCGTGCCACACTGATGCGACGGAGTGCGCCTGTCAAAAGGGCGGGACAATACGACAGGAAAGCCAGCCCGGCGAACATGAGACTTCAATCGCGCCACAAGTTCCTTGTGCGCTTCCCAGTTCGAGCGCTTCCAGTCGAGGCGAATTTTCCCCCCTTCAACTGTTACACGGCTTTCCGGGTTCGGCAGGTCCTCGGACATTGCGTAGAAGTCAAAACTGCGCTCGGCGATTAGCTTGGCGATCCAACCCGGCAATTTGGTTTGAGACGCAAGGATTGGACCAGTGATTTTACCCAGCATCTGGATGTTTCCCAAAGGCGGTCCGCCGTTACCGTCGCTGTTGTAATAGTCGTTGAACATCAGAGTTTTCTGATAAATCGATCTGTTGCGGCGCAAAGGGTGCAAGGCCAGTACAGCCGAGCAATTATGGTTCATGAAATTTCGTCCGACTTGATCGGAACGATTTGCCAGTCCCATGGGGCAAGTTTCATTTGCCGACTTTAGCAAGAGCGCCGCAGACTGAACGGCTCCGGCCGAAAGAACTATCAGTGGCGCCTGCAACATGCCATGGCCTTCAACCTCGACACCCATTAGACTGCCGTCTTCGGCAGCGATCAGTTTACGCGCCTGCGCGCCGGTCAGAAGTTCAACATTTTCATACTGCAGAGCTTTGGCCAAAGCACTGTTTTCCGCATCCATTTTGCCACCACAGGTGTTTGGAAACGCGTCCCAAGTGGTTTGACCCGCAGCCAGCCATCTATCGATATCAACCCCAAGCGGCACCGATGATGGTGTCAATCCGACTTGGTTAAGGCGCTTACGCAAATCAGCAACATCCGGTTCATCCGCGACTGGCAAGTGCGGATATTTTATGCTGTGCGGCGGTTCCGTCGGGTCCTCGCTGTCGGTCCCGCGAACTTCGTACAGGTGCTCGGCAGCGCAGTAGTCGATCTCTAATTCATCATAAGAAATAGGCCAGCCAGGGGAACTTCCACTCATGTGCGGGCGCGGTTGGAAGTCCTCACGCCGGTACCGGATCAACGCTGCTCCGTAGAACTTTGAATTCCCACCAACGCAGTAGTAGTTACCCGGATTAAATGACTTATCGTCGCCGTCCAACCATGTCTCGTCTGGACGGAAAAATCCATCTCCAAAAATCGCCTTGGGGTCCCTGTCTTGTGGTGATGGAACCAGACGTTCACCGCGCTCCACGACTAAGATTCGGCGACCAGAAGGCGCCAAGGTCGCTGCCAGAGTTGACCCGCCCATCCCGGAACCGATGATTATTACGTCTGCCCGTGTCACGGAGTGATCCGCATCTCGCTCTCTGGGTCAAAAGCCACGGCCTTTTCCATGTTCACGGCAAATGGGAAATCCTGACCTGGTGCGACCTCTGCGTCCGAGCGCATTCGGGCAATTACATCCTGCCCACCGAGTGTCATGGAGACAAAAGTGTCTGAGCCTGCAGGCTCCGTCACCACGATGCGGTTGGTCATCGAGGCAATGTTGGAGGACTTGCGATCGGCACCATCCATGTCGGTAATGGTCTCAGGGCGGATGCCCAACAGGATCTCGCGCCCATCCCAAGCTGAAAGGTTGTCCTGACTAAATGGGAGTTGCGCCACGGAACCATCATGCAGCGCGACCTCGGCATGCGGGCGGCCATTTAACACGGCTACTTTCGCGGGCACCACGTTCATCGCAGGTGAACCCATAAAGGTCGCCACAAAGATATTTGCCGGCGTGTCATAAATTTCCTGAGGGGTACCAAGCTGCTGAACATAGCCGCCGTTCATGACTGCGATGCGGCTGGACAAAGTCATCGCTTCAATCTGGTCATGAGTCACATAAACGATGGTTGTGCCGAGGTTCTGGTGCAGCTTCTTGATTTCAGTCCGCATGTCCACGCGCAACTTGGCGTCGAGGTTGGATAGAGGCTCGTCAAACAAGAACACGTCCGGTTCCCGCACCAGCGCACGTCCCATAGCAACACGCTGGCGCTGACCACCAGAAAGTTGCCCGGGCTTGCGGTCGAGAAGCTGCTCAATTTGCAGCAAATTGGCGACCTCGGTCATCGCCTTTTCACGCTCAGGCTTGGGCACACCGTGCATCTCAAGCCCGAATGTGATGTTCTGCCCTACTGTCATGTTGGGGTAGAGCGCATAGCTCTGGAACACCATGGCGATGTTGCGGTTTGACGGATGCACACCGTTCATAACCTGATCCTTGATCCGGATTTCACCGCTGGTAATATCCTCAAGCCCCGCAATCATGTTCAGCAAAGTGGACTTGCCACATCCTGATGGGCCGACGAGCACAAGGAACTCGCCCTCTTGCACCGATATATCGACTTTATGCAAAACTTCGACTGACCCATAGGATTTGGTCGCGTTGTCTATGTCCAGAAATCCCATCAGGCCTTATCCTTTCACGGAACCCGCCATCAGGCCGCGGACAAAGTATCGACCGGCCACGATGTAGACGAGCAGAGTTGGCATGGCAGCCAATATGGCGCCTGCAAAATGAACGTTGTATTCCTTTACGCCGGTTGACGACTGAACGAGGTTGTTCAGCGCCACGGTCATTGGCTGGCTGTTGGCGTCGGCAAAGGACGCACCGAACAGAAAGTCATTCCAGATGTTCGTGAACTGCCAGATGATAGAGACCACGGCGATCGGTCCTGAGCTGGGCAGAAGGATACGCCAGAAAATCTGGAAAAAACCTGCCCCGTCAATCTGTGCCGCTCGGATCAGTTCGGTCGGAAAAACGGCGTAGTAGTTGCGGAAATATAGCGTTGTGAAGCCTATCCCATAGACCACATGTACCAAAGCCAAGCCCCAAGTTGTGCCCGCCAGCCCGATGATACCAAGCATCCGCGCCATTGGGATCAAGACGATCTGGAACGGGATGAAACAGGCAAACAGCATCAGACCGAACAGGATAGTATCGTACTTGAACCGCCACTTGGTCAGCACATAGCCATTCAAGGCGCCTAGAATTGTCGAGACGATCACAGCCGGGACAACCATCTTGATCGAGTTCCAGAAGTAGGGCTTCAAACCGGTTGGATCGACACCGATCTGGGCCGAAGACCAAGCTTTCAGCCACGGCTCCAGCGTGAAGACTTGCGGCAGGTTCATCATCCCACCGCCGGTGATCTCCTCCAGCGGCTTAACAGAATTCACCAGCATCACGTAAAGCGGCAGCAGGTAGAAAAGCCCGAACAACAGCAGCACCAGATAGATCAGCGTGCGCGTGACGCGGCCAGTGCGGATTGCGGTATCCTGAGTGGCTTGTGACATCAGCGTTTCTCTCGCAATTCGGCGTATAGGTACGGGATCATTATCGCGGCGATTGTCATCAGCATGATCGTGGCTGAGGCAGCACCGATACCCATCTGGTTCCGAGTGAATGTGTAGGAGTACATGAAGGTCGCAGGCAATTCTGTTGCTCGACCCGGACCTCCTCCGGTCAACGCGATCACAAGGTCAAAGGTTTTGATCGCCAGATGACTTAGGATCACAAAAGCCGACAGGAACGCGGGCCGCAGCTGCGGGATGATGATCCGGCGGTAGAGGTTCCAGTTCGAAGCCCCGTCCATCTGCGCCGCGCGAAGGATTTCGTTGTCAATCCCGCGCAGGCCAGCCAGAAACATCGCCATAACGAAGCCGCTGGTTTGCCAGACCGCCGCCAGAACAACGGTATAGATCGCGTAGTCACGGTTCTTGACCCAGTCGAACTCGAAACTGGTCCAACCCCATGTGTGCATTACATTTTCAAGGCCGATTCCGGGATCAAGAAACCATTTCCAAGCGGTACCAGTGACAATGAAGCTCAGCGCCATAGGATACAGATAAATCGGGCGCAACAATCCCTCACCACGGATTTTCTGATCGAGGAAAATGGCCAGCCCCAGCCCGATACATGTGCAAATCACAATATAGAGGCTCGCGAAGATGCCCATATTGATCAGTGAGGTTTCCCAATGACTTAGCCGCCAGAGTTTGTCATAGTTTTCCCACCCGACCCATCCAAAGCTTGGTAGGATACGGCTGTCGGTAAAGGACAGGTAGACTGAAAACAGAATGAAACCGTAGACAAAGACCAGCATCATCGCCAGAGAGGGCGAAAGGACCAGCTTGGGTATCCAATTCTGAAGTCGTGTCTTGAAATCCGCGTCGGCCGAAGCAGCCATGGCGCGTTCTCCTCGTTCGCTTTGCAGTATTCCCTGGCCCTTAAGCCAGGGGAATGACAGGGCGGCTTTCCTGCCGCCCCATCGGGAGGATCACTTTCGGATCACTTGGCGATTGAAACAGCGTCAACCAGTTCTGTTACAGCTGTTTCGCTGTCATACTCGCCATTGAAGTGAGCAGTGACGACATCGTAAACCGCGTTCTTCACCGACGCAGGCGCCGCGTGGCCATGAGCCATCGAGCCGAACAGGTTACCGGACGATGCAGCAGCCGCCAGATCTTTCATTCCCTGCTGACCGCATGCATCCAGATCGCTGCCGTCGACATCTGTCCGCGCGGGAACTGACCCTTTAACCTTGTTAAAGGCGATCTGGAAGGACGGCGAAAGTATCGCACTGGCCAACGCAGCCTGCTCGGCAGAAACCGAACCGCCTTGGTCGAACATCATGAACTGATCGGCGTTAAATGTGACCTGATCCTGGGTTCCCGGAAAGCGGAAGCACAGGAAGTCTTCACCGGGCACTTTACCTGCATTCAGGAATTCACCCTTTGCCCAGTCGCCCATCATCTGGAAACCGGCCTCGCCATTGATAACCATCGCCGTAGCTAGGTTCCAATCGCGACCTGAGAAGTTCTCGTCAACGTTATCGCGAATGAATGCCATGCGATCAAATGCTTCCTTCATGGCATCGCCACCTAACGTACCTTCATCGAGGTCAATAAATGCAGCCTTATAGCCATCCGGCCCCAGCGTAGACATCGCCACCGCATCGAAAACAGTCGCGTCTTGCCAAGCCTGACCGCCATGCGCGATTGGGGTTAGACCTGCAGCTTTGAGCGCCTCCACAGCGGCAACAAACTCATCCCAGTTTGTTGGCTGAGCAATTCCATTTGCGTCCAATACAGCCTTGTTCGCCCAAACCCAGTTGGTCGAATGCACGTTCACCGGCGCAGCAACCCATTTGCCATCGTGCTTTGCAAACGCTTTCAAAGCGTCTGGGACAACATCATCCCAACCTTCATTGGCAGCAACATCGTTCAAATCAGCCAAGGCGCCTTGATCGGCCCAGTCCAGAATATCAAACCCTAGCGCCTGAACAGCTGTAGGCGCGTTGCCCGCGGTGACGCGCGCGCGCAACACTGTCATGGCCTGCTCACCACCTCCGCCAGCGACTGGCATGTCGGTCCATCCGATACCTTGTCCGGACAGGTCGTCTTTGAGAACATTCAAAGCCGCAGCTTCACCACCGGATGTCCACCAGTGCAGTACCTCGACCTCTTCCGCCTGAGCGAGGCTGGTTGAACATAGCAACCCGGCCACGATCAGCGTTTTTGTTTTCAGAAATTTACGCATTCTTGTTTCCTCCCTAAATGCGATTTTCATTTCCTGACCCCTTTCCAAAGGCCCGTTTTCAATCTTGCGAAACCCACGGCGTTCGGGTGTTCCCGACACGCATAACCACCGATTTCACTTCGAAAAATTCCTCGAACCCGTAGCGTCCGATTTCCCGCCCCTGCCCGGATTGTTTGACCCCTCCAAAGGCGACTTCGGGGAACCCGTCCATCCAGGTGTTGGTCCAAACTGTTCCCGTTTCTGCACGACGGGCGAATTCAAGGCAGGTGTGAACGTTTTCGCTCCATACACCCGCAGACAGACCGTAAGAGCTATCATTGGTCAGCGCGATGGCTTCGTCCAGTGTTTTGAAGGTCAGAACTGACAAAACCGGTCCAAATACTTCGTCCTTGGCGATCGGCATGTCGGGTGCCACGTGTGTGATTACCGTTGGTTGGTAAAATTGGTCGCCAAGCCCGTTGACGCTCAATCGTTCTCCACCCAAAGCGATCCGAGCGCCATCAGATTGCGCTTGTTTCACATAGGTGTCGATCTTGGTGTTGTGTTCCGGCGTAACAATGGCACCAACTTGGGTCGTTTCGTCCAAGGGATCGCCGAACCTGACTCTCTGCGACAAGGCCACAACTCGGTCGCAAAATTTCTCGGCTATGTCCTCGTGTACGATGATGCGACTGCTGGAATTGCAACACTGACCGACATTGAAATAAACCCCGAACACCACAGCATCCGAAGCAGCTTCCAGATTTGCATCGGGAAAGATCACCTGGGGATTCTTGCCTCCCAGTTCCAAAGCGACTTTCTTGAGCGTATCCGAGGCCGCGGCGCTGATGGTCTTACCCACTGCAGTCGAACCGGTGAAGCTGATCATGTCCACCTCAGCGTGGCTGGACATCACACTCCCGACGGGAACTCCAAAGCCCAATACAATATTGCAAACGCCCGCGGGTATGCCAGCTTCGATCAGAAGCTCGCCGAGCATCACGGTCGTAGATGGTGTCATCTCAGACGGTTTAACAACGACGGTACAGCCTGCGGCCAGCGCAAACGGCAGTTTCTGACTGAGAATCCAAAATGGGAAATTCCACGGAGTGATAATCGAAACAACACCAATCGGCTCCTTCAGAACGACGCCCATTATTTCCGCACCCAGTGAGTTATGGCTATCACCATGAACACTGCGCGCCAAAGACGCTGCATAACGCCACAAGTCTGCAGCCCCCTCTATTTCGCCGCGGGACTGGCTTATGGGTTTGCCACTTTCCAATGTTTCGATCATTGCGATCCGGTCAACGTTTTGTTCAATAAGGTCTGCAACCTTAAGCAAAACAGCAGAGCGCTCTTTGCCCGAAACCCGGCTCCAGACACCGCTGTCAAAGGCAGTTCTGGCAGCTAGGATCGCGGCGTTTGCCTCTGCCTCTCCGCCCCGCGAAGAACGGCTGACAATATGTCCATGCGACGGCGAGCGACGTTCGAAAGTGTCACCTGACTCACTTTTGCACCAATTGCCATTAATTAGATGGCGACCTTCAAAAAGCGATGGTAGCTCGACAGAGATGGCATGATTGATCGTAAAGTCTTTCATCGCGTCATATGCCTGAAAAATTTGGGTTTCGTTTATCCATGAAGGCAGCGACGCCCTCATCTCGATCAGCTGATGCCGCAACCGCCGCGCTTCCTAACGCTTCGACGGCGGCGTGCTTATCTTCATCAACTGCTGCGTGAATCATTTGCTTCGCAATTTCCGTTGCCCGAGGAGACAGCCCCTGCTGTTCGGCTGCGATTTCCAAAGCCCGGGACAAAACGTCATCGGCAACTTCAACAGCGTAGCCCAAGGTTACTGCGCGTTCTGCATTAATACGGCGACCAAACAATGCCATTTCCTTGACGGCACCTTCCGGAAACAGCCGAGTCAACCGCTGCGTACCAGACCAGCCCGGAACGATTCCGACTTTCGCCTCTGGAAGTGCCAAGGTTGCGCGCGGTGCTACAAGGCGCAGGTCGCAACAGCTGGCCAGTTCCAAGCCACCGCCAAAGGCGTGCCCATTGATCGCAGCAATCGTCGGCTTTCCAATCCGGGTCAACCGATCAAAAATTCGATGCCCGTCTCGCACCCAGTGTCGTGCAAACTCCGCCGGACTCAGCGTGCCCCAAGCGGAAATATCAGCACCGCAGCAAAAAGCCTTTTTGCCTGCTCCGGTCAGCACCAATGCCCTGATCGACCCATCCCGTTCTACATCTCGGACCCGTTGCTCCAATACCTCAAGCATTTCAGAGGTCAAAGCGTTCAGCTTCGCCTCGTTTTGCAGGGTCAAAACTGCCGTTTCATCCACGATATGAAAACCGACACCGCTCATAGGCTGATCCCCATCGGCCCCTGAGCGAACAACGAATTGGGCATAACCGAAGCGTTTTCCGCAATTTTGACCCGCCCATCCGAAGCTGCGACTATATCGCGTTGGGCGTCTATACCCGGCATTACTTCGGTTGCGACCAAGCCATCGGGTTCAAGACGGACTACGCATCGCTCGGTGACATAAATCACTTCCTGCCCTGTTTCCCGCGCGCGGCGGCCCGAGAACGTGACATGTTCTACCTTGTCCACCATCTTGGTGAACTTCCCTGGCGCGGCGACGTGAATACCATTATCGTTCAGTTCTATTTTTGCGCCTGCCTCAAACCAGCCAGAGAACACAATCTTTTTCGCCCGGGCGGTTATGTCGACAAAGCCACCGCACCCAGCTGTCAGGTAAGGTTTTTTACCCAATTTCGAGACATTCACGTTTCCCTCGACATCAACTTCGAGGAAAGACAAGAACGACATGTCAAACCCACCACCTTGGAAATAGATGAATTGCTGCGGCGACGGCACAAAGGCATGTGCGTTCGACGCGCAGCCAAAGGCAAACCCCGTCAACGGAACACCACCGACGGCCCCTTGTTCGATTGCCCATGTCACTGCTTGCGGGTGCCCTTCTTCAAGTAAAATACGCGGCACCATAGCGCTTATTCCAAATCCCAAATTTGCGCTCATCCCTGATCGCAGTTCCATCGCAGCGCGGCGTGCGATAACCTTTTCAACGCCGTGCTCGGCAAGTGAAAAGCTGTCCCACGGGCGCATGATCTGGCCAGAAATTGCGGGATCATAGACCGTTTCGGTCGTCTGCTTCTGGTCGGGATCTTCGACGATCATATCGACCAAATGTCCGGGCACACGAACGTCGTGCGGGCGCAAGCTGCCCTCAGCGGTGACGCGCTGAACCTGCGCGATAACCAAACCACCGTGATTGCGCACGCAGATGGCTTGTTCGAGCCCTCCCAAATAAGCTCCTTCATGCTCATAAGTCAGGTTCCCAAATTCATCTGCGGTTGTTGCTCGCAATATACATACATTTGGGTTGATGTTTGGAAAATGCAGCCAGGATTCGCCGCCGAACTCGGCTCTTGTGACAATCGGCGCTGACGCACCTCTGGCATTCATTGCGCAACCTTCGCGAACAGGATCGACAAAGGTTTCCAATCCCACCTTTGTCAAAACACCGGGCCGGTGCGCTGCAGCCTCTCGATGCATGTCAAACAAAATTCCGGACGGCACATTATAGGCGGCCACTCGATCTTCTACGATCATTTTCCAAATCTCTGGCATCTCAAGATTTGAAGGACCCGATGGGTATGATCCCGCCAAAACTCGGGTCAACAACCCATCTTGAGCAAGGTAGTCCATGCCCTTCACGCCATACATGTCGCCAGCGGCGATCGGATGTAGTGAAGTCAGATTTCGTGGGTGGCCTTCATCCCGAAACCGCTGCCCTATAGCTTTCAAAACCAGGTCGGGACATCCTAAGGCTGAAGACGATGAGACCGTGACCACGGCATCATCGGGGATGCTTGATACGGCCTGAGAAACGGAAACAAGCTTGGTCATCAGAAACCACCATAATCCACTTCGACTCGTTGACCGGTCTTTGCAGCCTCGCGAACGCTCAAGGCTACGGACAGAGATTTCACGCCATCCGGTCCGTCCGCTGCCGGGCGCCCATGGCCCTCTGTTGCTGCAACGAACTCGGACACACCCATCACGTACAGAGAGTGATCCGGGAACGCGATTTCGTCGCGTCCAGCTTCGGTGACCAGAGTTATCGCGCCAACTGGGCGTTGGGTCATAACGCCGTTCGCGAATATTGACCCTTGGGTTCCATGTACTTCCAGACTCGACCCGGCGAAGGGGTGAGTAAAACTTTCATGTGTCATAACCATAGCACCCGACGGCATCGTCCAAACTGACATGCACGAGTCTTCTACTCCCTGACCCATCCCAGAGCTGGTCATTTGAGCCACGACGTTTGCAGGATCTTCTTGTAACAGAAACCGGGTTACATCTGCGTCATGAACAACAATATCCGGGATAACTCCACCTCCGCTGTCAGCGGAATTGATCCGCCAACCCTGAAGATGGTCAGGCAAATGAACCGCATGATGAATTCGAAGGGACAAGACTTTGCCAACGCGCCCCTGCGCAATGAGTTTCCGAATGGCCCGATGGCTACCAGAACACCTTAGGTGGTGGTTCGTACCAAAGGTAACTCCGGCAGCATTTGCAGCGCGCACCATTTCTGTCGCTTCCTGCAAGGTCATGCCTAACGGCTTTTCGCACAAAACGTGCTTTTTGGCGGCAATGGCCGCCATCGCCTGAGCGTGGTGCTTTTCGTTGGTTGAAGAGATATAAACTGCGCCCACCTCTGGATCGGAAATCGCGTCTTCCAGGCTTGTGGTAGCATTTGCGACATTGTGCTCCTTGGCCCAAACTTTAACGCGATCAGGTGAGTTGCTAACAATCCAAGTAACTTCGTTTCCAGCCTGCTGACGAACCGCATTCACCATATGCTGCGAAGCAATCGTACTTGCGCCCACGAAAGCCCAGTTCACTTTCCACCCCCCGCTTAAAGTCTATTTGGAACGTTCCAATTCTATAATGGAACGTTCCAATGATTGCAACAGTCAAATTCACGAAGCCATACTTTTCGTTCAGACTTCAATTCAACAAGCTAGATACCGACCCGTTCGGCGATGTTCTAAACAAATTTCGCGTCACTGCATCGACACATCAATCCGTTTTAAGTGAATTGCCAAATGAAGGATATTTGTGTGCTTATCACGTTCGGCCCAACGGGTTGGTCGAACTTCTACATGTAATGGTTCGGACGAAGCACACCTCTTTTTTGTTGCAACCGATTGCAAAAATTTTCTTTCCACGTAATTTTGAGAAACACAAAACGGGTATTTGCAATAGGAGTACAAACTACGTGAGTGTCACCCTCAAAGAAGTTGCGGCGCTTGCTGGTGTCTCCCGTTCTGCTGTTTCGCGTACGTTTACCGAAGGCGCTTCAGTTTCGGCCAAAACGCGCAGAAAGGTTGAAAAGGCAGCGTTGGAGTTGGGATACAGCCCCAACGCGTTGGCTTCGTCCTTGACCACTGGTCGAACCAAACTTATCGGGCTGATTTCAAACAACTTTCACAACCCTATCTTCCTTGAGGTTTTTGACCAGTTCACACGCGCTCTGCAGGAACGCGGATTGCGACCATTAATAGTCAACCTGACAGACGAAACCGAGCCCTCAAACTCGGTTCGAATGTTGCGCCAGTATTCGGTTGATGCGGCGATCGTCGCCTCTTCGACCCTGCCACCTAGTTTTGCAAAGGCGTTTCATGATGCCGGTGTGCCGGTTGTCCACACATTCGGCCGCTCGGCTACTTCACCCGAAGTCCACGTTGTAGGAATTGACAACGTGGAATGTGGACGCATGGCGGCGCGAGAGCTTTTGGCGCGAAAATATCGCAGAGTTGGTTACCTAGGCGGCCCCAAGGATGCGACCTCTGCCCAAGACCGGTTCCGGGGTTTCACAGAAGAGCTGGGCCACTATCCGGAAATCGATGTGACGCACAGCTTTGCTGATGCCTATTCATTCGAAGCGGGGCGCGCAGAAATGCTGAACCAATTGAAGGGCTCGCCGCCAGAAGCCTTTTTTTGCGGCGACGATATCCTGTCAATCGGCGCGCTGTCGGCAGTTTCGGATCATGGCTTGATCCCCGGCAAAGACATTGGGATCATCGGCCTGAATGACATGGAAATGTCTCGTTGGGAAAGCGTAAATCTGACGACAATCCACCAACCTATAAAACAAATTATCACTTCGTCAGTGGATTTGGTCGAAGAAATGTTGAAAGAGCCTCAGCGATATCCCGAAGCTCGCATTTTTCCGTGTCGCGTGATCGAACGGGGCACTTTGAGACCCCGCTCCTGATTATCTGAACATCGGCGGGCGCGCCTCTTTCCACGCGCCATTTTCCTTACCGGAAGAAACAGCCGCATGGACCGCCGCAATTGAACGAACGCCGTCGGATGCACCTGGCAAGCCATCGCGGATTTCGCCACGAACTGCATCCGCCAGATCACAATAGATGTTGGCTACAGCAAGCGGAAAGCCCTCGGGATGGGCTATGGCAACGCGCGACAGACGCTGAGCCTCGCCGTGCAATCCGCCCTCGCCTTTTTCAATAATCTGCGTACGACCACCAACTGGAGTATAGATCAACTGATTAGGCTGTTCAGACGCCCAACGCAGGCCGCCAGTCTCGCCAAAAACCTGAATGTCGAAACCATGCTGCCTGCCGACGGCAACCGACGATGTCCAAAGTCGCCCAACAGTTCCACGCTCAGTACGGAAATTGATCATCGCATCGTCTTCCAGAACGCGGCTGGAAATCGTGGACGCAAAGTCGGCTGAAAGCGTGCTTACCTCATCATCACAAATGAAACTTGCCATATGCAAAGCATGGATGCCGCAATCAGCAAATTGACCTGAAACGCCCGCCATCTCGGGATCATAACGCCAACGCACGCGCGGGTTATCGGCATCTGTTGCGTCTCCGTGATGCCCATGGCTGAAGTTCGTTACAACCACGCGAACTTTTCCGATATCACCAGACCTTACCATTGCTCGGGCCTGGCGCACCATTGGATAAGCCGAATAGCAGTAGTTTACTGCGCAAACCTTGCCCGAAGTTTCGGCAACCCGGACTATTTCCTCGCCCTCCTCGACGGTCATGGTCATTGGCTTCTCGCATAGAACGTTAAAACCAGCCTCGAGAAACGCTTTGGTAATCTCAAAATGTGTCGAATTGGGCGTCGCAATTGTCACCAGATCGATCCGGTCCGTGCGCCCACGCTCGCCAGCCAACATCTCTTGCCAATCACCGTAGGCACGATCGGCAGCGATACCCAACCGTTGCGCATATTCGCGGCCAACTTCGGGCCGGTGGTCCAACGCTCCCGCGGAAAATTCGAACAAGCCATCCGCCAGCGCCCCCAGTCGATGGGCTGGCCCAATCTGACTGCCTTCACCTCCACCGATCATGCCCCATTTCAGCTTTGTCATGGTTTTAGTCTTTCTTAAAAAGTCTCGTTGCCGTTAAACGATCAAAAATCGTCAACCTTTGTCCACTGACGACGTTCCGAAGACGCTAGTGACGCTGCCAGCACGCGGTTGACTTCGTGGCCGTCACGGAAAGTTGGCCAGATATCCTGTCCGCTGTGAATGGCCTGCAGGAAATCCTTTGCCTCAATGATTATCTGATCTTGATATCCCGTTCCATGACCGGGCCCTTGGCAAAAAGGTTCGTAATCCGGATGGGCCGGGCCAGTCAGTATCTTGGTAAAGCCACGCGTCGCTTCCGGTCCATCGTGACGGTATAACCACAAAGCATTTTGATCCTCCTGGTCGAACCGGATGGCCCCTTTTGTGCCGGAAACTTCGTAGGCGTAGCCCATTTTTCTGCCCGTTGCGATACGACTAACATAAATGTTTCCCATAGTTCCGTTCTTGAACCGGCACATTATTTGGGCGTGGTCGTCGTTTGTCACGGTTCCACCAGGGCGTGTATGATGAACCGTTTCTACTTCAGCCATGACCTCGGCAATGGGGCCATTTAAAGCCAGGGCGCCGTTGACTATATGGGGGGCAAGATCACCTATTGTTCCGTTGGCCATTCCGGTGGTACGCCATGTCGCAGGAGCCTGAGGATCGGCGTAAAAATCTTCGGTGTGTTCCCCACGAAACCATGTGATTTCGCCTATCTCGCCGTTGGCAATAAGCTGACGAGCATATTGGGTCGCCGGTGTTCGGACGTAGTTGAAACCAACCATGTTGGTTAAGCCGGACGCCTCAGCCGCCGCTACCATCGCCCGCCCGTCTTCCATGGAAGCACCCAGCGGTTTTTCGCAGAGAACTGGTTTGCCTAATTCAAGGGCGGCCTCTGCAATTTGCCGATGCGTGGACTGTGGCGAGGCGATGATGATAGCTTCAACCGCTGGATCTTTTACAAGTTCACGCCAATCATCTGTTGCCCTTCTAAACCCATAGGCTTGGCGGTAACGCTCGGCACTTTCTTTACTTGAGGCACAGATCATCTCAAGTCTTGGCCGTAGTGCCGTATTGAACACTGCACCTACCGCCGACATGGCGACAGAATGTGCCTTGCCCATGTAGCCGCCACCGACAATTCCAATTCCAATTTCAGACATCTGTCACGGCCCTAAACATACTATTTGCAACCGGTTGCAAAATCAGTATCGTGTGAATCGCGTCGACGCAAGGTCCAACCCTTTGCGCAAACCCCTTTTTCCGGAGGAAATGACTTGAGCACTTTGATAGACGGTATCAAAGGAAACCGGTTCGCCGTATTGGGACGGGCAGGTATGGATATGTTTGCTGACCCTGTCGGTGTCAAAAGCGAAGATGCAGAATTGTTCCGCGCTGATCTGGGCGGATCGTCTGCAAACATTTGTGTTGGTCTTGTCAAGTTGGGTAGTCAGGCCTCGTTGATCACTTCGGTGTCGGATGACGCAGTTGGACGATTCTGCACTAATCGCCTGAAACATTATGGCGTCGACACGACCAATATCCAAATTGTCGGAGGCGAATATCGAATGTCTTTGGCGGTTTATGAAAGCCGGATCGAGAACTTTCAGAACGTTATATATCGAAACGGCGCCGTCGATTTTCAGGTTACCGAAGACGATATGGACAAAGTGGAATTCGGCGCGTTTTCTGCAGTGATCTCTGCCGGCACCGTGTTTGCAGCCGAACCATCGCGCAGCGCCACGTTCAAAGCCATCGAAAATGCGCGCCAAGCTGGACTGCCAATCATCTTCGACATCGATTACCGCCCTTACAGCTGGCCGTCACCGGAAGTGGCCGCAGAAGTTCTGTCGCGCGCCGGAGAGGAAAGCGATCTGATCGTTGGAAATGACGAAGAATTTGGCTTCATGGCAGGTGGTATCGACAAAGGATTTGAAAAGGCCAAGGAACTCGCTGCGAAACCCGGTCGGATGGTAATCTATAAAATGGGTGAAAAAGGTGCAGTAACCTTGGTGGACGGTCAGGAGATTCATACGGGAATTTACCCAGTAGAGGCCGTAAAGCCAAATGGAGCAGGTGACAGTTTCATGGCAGGTCTTTTGGCCTCTGTCGCTGCGGGCCATTCCCTGAAAGATTCAGTGATGCGCGGATCGGCCTGCGCCTCGATCGTGGTATCGCAACCCGGTTGCGCTCCTGCCATGCCGACTACTCAAACACTGAATGCATTTTTGGCCTCTCATCCAGGGCCTTCGACGTAGGAGAATTTCATGCACATCGCCCCTTTTGACAACAAGAACATTCCCATAGTGGATACCGACGATCCAACCGTGCCGTTGAACTATTTCAACATCGTCAAACTGAAAAAAGGCGAGGCATTCGAATACCAGGTGCCAGGTTATGAAACCTGCATTGTACCCGCGACAGGCAGCGTGGATGTGGACATTGAAGGTGTCAAATTTGCCCGGTTAGGCAACCGAGGGGAAGACGTCTGGGACGGAGAACCCGAAGGCGTATATGTCCCGGTTGGCGCCAAGGCGCAGCTGGTATGCGTATCAGATGAAACCGAGGTATTCATTGCCGGGGCAAAGTTCGACAAGGTGCTTGAACCATTTGATGTGCGTCAGCACGATTTGGTGCAATACGGCAGCGATGACACCAAAACCCATCGTAAAATCAAACACATCCTCGGCCAAAAGCAACACGACAAAGTCGGCCGGCTTTTAGTGAGCGAACTGTTCACCGTGGGCCAAGGCGGTTGGTCCGGTTTTCCAAGTCACAAGCACGACACAAACCGCTTGCCAGACGAAACGCGCCACGATGAAACGTATAATTTCCGATTTAAACCCAATTGGGGGTCGGGCCTGCAGATGTTGCAACGCGAAGACAATGAACCGGGTGATGCTTACCACATCGTCGACGGATCGACGATCTGCATCGACAAGGGTTATCATCCCTGCTGCGTCTTGCCGGGTTACGAAATGTACTATTTCACCATTCTCGGTGGGCTAACACAACGCTCATTGGTTCAGTATTTCCAACCCACCCATGCCTATCAGATCGAAACGATCCCCGGCATAAAAGACATGATAGCCAAGTTCAAATGACCCTTGTCACGCTAAAAGACGTCCTAATCCCGGCTTACGATCAAGGCTATGCCGTTGGCGGGCTGGTAACTCTGGGCTGGGAAGATATGCGCGCTTACGTCGCCGCTGCAGAGGCTGAGAATGCACCGGTGATTCTGCAGGCTGGCCCCAGTTGCCGAGAGCACACTCCGCTGCCTGTTTTGGGAAAAATGTTCAGGCATCTGGCGGAAAACGCGTCAGTTCCTGTAGTTGCTCACCTCGATCACGGTTACACGTTTGAGGAATGCCAGATCGCGCTGGAGAGCGGTTTTACATCGTTGATGTTCGACGGGTCGCGTAAACCGCTGCTTCAGAATATCGATGAAACCGCGGCAATTGCCGAGATGGCCCACGCCGCCGGGATTTCGTGCGAAGGTGAGATCGGCTTTGTCGGCTACTCTGGTGGCGAAGGCTCTAATGGAACGGACCCCGAAGAGGCCGCACAGTTTGCCCGTGAAAGCGGCGTCGACGCAATGGCGATCTCTGTTGGTAACGTTCATCTGCAAGAAAACAAAGAGGGCGGCTTGGACGAAGAGCGAATTGCCCAAATCGACGCCATCACAAACGTGCCATTGGTTATTCACGGTGGTTCGGGCGTTCCGGTTGAGCAACGCGCTCGACTGGCCCGCGAAACGTCCATTTGCAAGTTCAACATTGGGACCGAACTTCGAATGGCCTTCGGTGCCGCCCTGCGCGAGGCCGTAAACCGTGACCCTGACAGATTCGACCGTGTCGCAATCCTCAAAGAAACCCACGACCCTGTCGAAGCCGCAGCCCGAGCTGTGATCAGAGCATTTGGCGCTCCAACTCAGAATTAAATATCCGATAACGTTCAAATGGTGAAGGCGGCACGGAATGATTCAAGTGCCGCTTCCGGGGCACTGGATGCGAAAGCTTCCATTGCCACCGGACCACGGTAATCAAGATCAAATAGCGCCTTTGCGATTGCTTTGTAATTGACCTCGCCCGACTCTGGTTCACAACGACCCGGGTTGTCTGCCACCTGAATTTCCCCAATCCAAGGCAAACATTTTTCACACCAACGGATCAAATCGCCCTCTCCAATCTGGGTGTGATAGAGGTCGAGATTGATCCGTAATTGGGCGCGGTCGACCGAAGACACGAGCGCCAACACGTCTGCCGTAGATTCAAACGGGCACCCGGGGTGATCTAAATGATTGAGGTTTTCCAGGGTAAATATCACGTCTTCTTTTTCTGCCAGATCACAGATACGGTTCAATGTATCGCGCGCCTTGAGCCACATTTCACCTGTCACGACTTCATGTTGCCAGATGGGAATACCTCCGTCACCTAGCCCAGTGCCATGCAGGTTAAAGCGATCCGCATCCAGCCTCTTGCCGACCTTGACTGCTTCCTTGGCTGAATTAAGCAGCAAGTCAGCACCCTCATCATCCGCCAAACGTCCCTCAAGATAACCATTCATGATGGTATAGTTGGCACCGATGCCCCCAAGCTTTTCAATATCCAATTCCGGCCAGTTCCAAAGCCCAACACCAAATCCCATTTCAGTTAATCGGGCTGCACGCCAATCCATGGGCCGGTCCAGCCAGAGCATTTCGGCACATGCCGCGAGTTGGAACGGTTGAGACATGCCAGATCTCCTGAATTTGGCAGGGCAATGGTTTCAGACGTTCTTAGTGTCAGCGACCAAATCGTCTGAGTTGCTTGTCACAGTCACAAGCATCAAATGTGTTCGCAGCACTAGACCGCCTCTCACTTCAACTATCTCGTTCCATAATCCACTCGACCTCTGGGGCGGCAACAAAGCGCCACTTACGCAGAGGACCGGCCATAACGTTCAGATAATACATCTCGAACCCATAAGGAGCCCCGCAAGGGTGATGGCCGCGCGGGACGGTGACAACGTCGCCGTCAGAAACCGCCATAGTTTCATCTAGTTGCCCATCATCTGTATAAACCCGCTGAATGCCAAACCCATCGGAAGGATTTAGACGGTGGTAATATGTCTCTTCCAGATATGTGATCCTCGGATAATCGTCTTCGTCATGACGATGGCTAGGATAAGAGGACCAATGTCCGTTGGGCGTGAAAACCTCGGTCACAAGAAGACTATCGGCATAATCCTCTGCTTCCATGGCTATGTTGTTGATAAAGCGGGTATTCACGCCCTTGCCGCGCTCAGTCAAAGTTATACCATCGGGTCCTATCCGCCGGGCTTCGTGGCCACCTTTGCCAGGTGCAGAGCATACGGCAATCACGCAATCTGTTTCAGCAACGGCTTCCCATTTAGTTCCATTAGGCAGATACAAACAATGCGGTGGTGTTTTTTCAAAAACATCCATCCGATCACCAAGCACACCCCAGTTCTTGCCGCCGCCGGAAATTCTGGCCTTGCCTTCGACTACAACCAGAATGACTTCTCGGTCGCGAGTAGCCTCAGCCGCCTGATCACCTGCCCTGACGTGGTACAGTCCGAAACCAACGTATCGCCAGCCAGCGTTTTCTGGAGTGATATCATGCACTTTTCCCCGGGTTCCAAACGGTTTCCTGAGCAGGTTCGGCATGTTCGTCTCTCCTTAGTGGGCGGGCACAATGGCCCGCCCTGTTTTCTGGTTCAGGCTGCTTGTCTGCTTTGCAAAGCGGACAGGGTCGCGACCAATTCGTTTTCGGTCCAACCTTCTTCTACTGCACGGAGCAAAATCTCCGCCTGACTTTCAGGTGCGTTGCCACCGATTGGCGGATCCGTGTCCAAATTGGTTGGAAAAGGATAACCCTCGGCAGTAGCGGCAATAGCCGCATTCACCTCTGCGGGACCTAGATCACCACGTTTCTTCAGCGATAAAAGGAATGGAAAAACCGTTTCCGACATTGATCGCCGATCAACGGCCTCCATTGCTCGACCGAAGGCAGAAGAGATTTGCAACAAGTTCGCCATCCTGTGAATGTCAGCGCTGCGGTTTTCTCCAGCTGCGTGAAAAAGTGCTGGGTTAAAAAATATCGCGTCGCCCTTTTCCAACGGAAGTTGGACATAACTCTCTTCGAAAACAGCGCGATGTGCTTCATCATGAAACGCCACGTACCCCGCCGGATACAACTGTGAAAACGGCAGCAGTTTTGTTGGTCCGCTTTCAACTGGCATGTCACAATGGGCAACCGCACCCTGTAAAGTCAGAGACGCGGTAACCAAGTGAGCATGCGCAGGATATCGCGCGACATTGTCGGCGCTCTGAAAGCCAAGATGATAATCCCTATGCGCCTGCTGGGCCTTACCTCCGGGACGCACCTGGTTGATTTGTGCAGTAACCTGATAGTTGGGGCCTAACCAAGCCTCGCACGCGGCAGCGACTGCTGTATTACCAAAATACAGCGCGAAACCTTCGGGATCGCGAAGGCATTGCTTTTGCAATGCGTTCCATATTCGGTCATTTGCACCCGAAGCGGCAAAGTGATCGCCTTCGCCTGCACCACTTCGGCGTTCTTCTTCGATGATCTCTCGAAAAACACCAGTCGCACGATCAATCACCGATGTGTCCGAATAGGCGCCTTTCAAGGCTATAACGCCAGCAGATTTCTGCAGAATACGGCCCCATTCCGCCAGCAATCTGCGCCTTTGAACGGCGTCATCAAGATCAGAGCGCAAAGAACCCATGTCATAGATTGGAACATTCTTTTCGATGGCTGCAGCTAGTGGAGCATCAGCGGCCGTCAGACTTTGCGAGGTCAACACCTTGAATTCATCCAGATCACAGGATTCCCGGTCAAAATAGCCGACAAAACCAAGTTCTTGATCTACCATGACAATCTCCTTTCTCATGGCTTAGGTGTTGCGCAAGCGCGTGTTCCCTTTAACTAGCTATCTCTAACCCGGCGCGTTCGCAGACTTCGACGATGTGCTCGTATCCCTTTTTTGAGTATTCGTAAGGAGGAGCCTTGGCCGGGTCCTGTTCCGCCTCAACCACAATCCACCCATCATAATTCATGGCCTTAAGCGCATTGGTGACGGCCTGAAAATCAATACAACCGTCTCCCGGAACGGTGAATGCACCCGCAATCACGGCATCTAAAAAGCTGAGATTTTTTTCTCGTGTATTCTGAATCACTGACGGGCGGATGTCTTTGAAATGAACATGATGAACCCGGTCGCCCCAGCGTTTTAGAGTTGCCATAACGTCCCCGCCGCCAAACAACAAATGCCCAGTGTCAAAACACAGTTTGACCTCGTGTCCCGATCCTTCCATCAGCCAGTTCACATCATCCTCGCTTTCGATGATGGTTCCCATGTGGTGGTGATAGGCCATGGGCATACCCTGATCGGCCATCCATTTCGCAAGTTCGGTAATCTTTGCTCCGTATGCCATTATGTCATCTTTGGAGAGTTTTGGCCTGTCGTTGACAGGAGTGCCAATCTGGCCCTGAACGGTGTTAGAACACTCGGCATAGACGATGCATGGGCTGGCCAACGCCACGAACTGTTCAACCTGTTCGCGTACCGCCTCTCGTTCGGTCGCAAAATCATTGACCAGCGACGCACCAGAGCACCATCCGCCGCACAGCGCGATGTTGTTGGCATCCAGATAGGAGCGCAAGCTTTCCGTATCGCTCGGCATACGTTGACCACGTTCAACGCCCGTATATCCGATCTCACGCGCCTCTCTCAGCGCCTGTTCCATGGTAAAAGATGCCGTCAAGTCAGGCAGATCATCATTTTGCCAAGCGATCGGAGAAATACCGATATTTACGCTCATTTTGTGTTTCTTTCTTTTATTGCGATCTCGTAGGCCGCTCGTTTTTCGTTGACCTCGGGGCGGACGCTTACTTCGGGAACTGCTACTTCCCACCAAGTGCCGCCATACTCTGTAGATGGATAAGGATCGGTGTCGATAACTACTACGTAAGGACCTGTGACGCCCCCGCGTTTGGCCAACGCGTCCTCAAGCTCGGCAATCGAACTTACTTTGACCGATGTCGCCCCCATCGACGCCGCATGTGCGGCAAAGTCGATTGCAGATGGCTTCTCATGTACAGCGTGATCCAACAGGTTGTTGAACTCAGCCCCACCGGTGCCCATCTGCAGGCGATTGATGCAACCAAACCCGCGATTGTCGGTAATGACGACTGTAAAGGATACGCCCATCATGGCAGCCGTGGCCATTTCCGAGTTGGCCATCATGTAGGTTCCGTCGCCGGTAAAACAGATCACGTCGCGGTCGGGCTGCGCCAATTTAATGCCCATGGCCCCCGCAATTTCGTAACCCATGCAGCTAAAGCCGTACTCCATGTGATAGGCTCCGGGGCGTGGTGCCTTCCACAGCTTGTGTAATTCTCCCGGCATTGTTCCCGCCGCACACATCACCACAGTGTCTTCGTGCGAGGCGCGCTGAACCGCGCCAACCACCTGCATATCCGTCGGCAGGGCATTGCTGTCAGATGGGGCGTCCGTCAACGCATCTACTTTTTTGAACCAGTCCGATTTCAATGTGTCGGCAACTGGCTTGGCAGAATAACCGCTCAGCGCTACGCCAAGCTCATCCAATCCAACACGCGCATCAGACAAAAGTGGCATGGCCCCATGCTTTTCTGCATCATAGGCGGCGGTGTTCAGACAAACCATTGTTCTTTCAGGGTTCGAAAACAATCCCCAAGATCCGGTCGTGAAATCCTGCAAGCGTGTGCCGACGCCGAGAACTAAATCCGCCTCAGCACAGACAGTGTTTGCTGGTTCTCCTCCCGTCACTCCGACAGGCCCCAAGTTCAAAGGGTGATCCCACGCCAGCGATGACTTGCCTGCCTGTGTTTCCGCAACCGGTATGTTGTGAGCCTCAGCAAATCGTTGAAGGGCTTCGGTCGCACCTGAATAGTGTATGCCGCCTCCAGCAACTATTACAGGTTTTGCGGCAGACTTAATCGCGGAAGCGGCACGGGCCAGCTCGTTTTCGTCTGGACGGACGCGACGCTGATACCACACACGCGGCTCGAAGAAGCTTAGTGGATAGTCGTAAGCCTCGGCTTGAACGTCCTGACAGAAAGCCAGCGTTACGGGCCCACAATCTGCTGGGTCCGTCATTGTACGAAAAGCACGAGGCAATGCTGTCAATAGGTGCTCGGGGCGGCTGATCCGATCAAAATAGCGACTGACAGGCCTAAAACAGTCATTTGCACTTACCGTGCCGTCAGTGAAATCTTCCGTCTGCTGCAAGACCGGATCCGGGCCGCGCGTCGCGAACACGTCGCCGGGAAGTAAAAGGACAGGCAATCGGTTCACGTGAGCAAGTGCCGCGGCGGTTACCATATTGGTTGCGCCTGGTCCGATGGACGATGTTACAGCCATCGCGCGTCTGCGCCCCATCTGCTTTGAATATGCTATGGCTGAATGCGCCATGGTTTGTTCGTTGTGACCGCGATAGGTCGGCAAGGTGTCTTTGACAGCATGCAACGCTTCGCCCAACCCAGCTACGTTTCCATGGCCAAAAATTGCCCACACACCAGCAATGAACGGCTCGCTAGCTTCGTTCATCTGTGCGCCCAGATAACGCACCAGAGCTTGCGCCGCAGTCAGTCGGATTGTCTTGCTCATCATGATCCCTTTCAACACATGGCCGCTTTGGGCAATCCGTTGATTCCAAGTTTTTCGAAGGTTTCAGGCCCAGTAGTTAGGCCCGATCAGGTTTGGCGGCATCGCACACCAAGGTTTTTTCTATAAGGTGGCCTACCCAATCAAGCAGGCCACCTTGATTTCAAACTTTTAGACAGTACCGCCCAAAGACCCTTCAAGCTCGGCCATTTCCTGACCGCCAGCCATTAAGTCCTGCAGCTCTTCCGGCGTAATCTCGCCGCGCCTTGCAGTACCAAGAGTTTTTCCTCGGTTCAGCACGGTGAAACGGTCTCCCACAGCCAAAGCATGCCGTACGTTATGGCTGATGAAAACGACCCCAACGCCCTGACTACGCACCTTGTCGATGGTTGCCAGTACATTCGAAGTTTGCCGCACCCCGAGTGCTGAGGTTGGTTCGTCCAAGATCAGAATCTTCGCACCGAAATACACTGCGCGGGCGATGGCAACGGTTTGACGCTCACCGCCGGACAGCGTGCCCACCGCTTGATCCGGGCCACGCAGGTTGATACCCATCTTGCGCATTTCTTCCATGCAAACATCGTTCGCTTGATCTACATCGAACCTTTTAAGCAATCCCTTCCCTTTGGTAGGTTCGCGACCCATGAAGAAATTGCGAGTTACGCTCATCAGTGGGATCATCGCAAGGTCCTGGAAAACAGTCGCTATGCCCGCCTCCATTGCATCCCGAGGAGTGTCGAAATGCAGCGGTTTACCTTCGAAAAAAATCTCGCCTTTGGTTGGCTTGTGCACCCCGGACATTGTCTTGATGAAAGTTGACTTGCCAGCGCCATTGTCACCAAGCAGACAATGACACTCGCCCGGTTTGACGTCAAAACTGACACCAGCAAGAGCGATGATATTGCCAAAATGCTTTTCGATGTTTTTCATTTCCACGATCGGAGCGACATCCACCGCTGCGTCGCCATGATGGAACTTGGAATCTTCGGTCATATCAGCGCTCTCCCGTTACGCGCTTACGGATCGCATTGTTGAACAGAACCGCGATCAGCAACATTGCCCCCAGGAAAACCTGGAACCAGTCCTGGTCGAAGTCGGTGTAGGTCAGGCCGATGACAACCATGCCGAAAATGATCGAGCCAAAGAATGCTCCGATCGCCGAGCCATAGCCACCAGTCAACAAGCATCCACCGATAACTGCAGCGATGATCGCTTCGAACTCTTTCTGGAAACCACGACGAGCGTCGGTCGACCCCGCATCCATAACGGTGATAATAGCAACGAGCGCAGCGCAACACGCCGTCAGCATGAAAAGTGAAACCTTGACGCGGTTCACGGGCACACCTGAATTTGATGCAGCAGTTTTGTCACCGCCCGAGGCGAAAATCCAGTTGCCGGCCGGAGTGCGCAGCAACACGTAGGTCGCCGCCAGTGCAAGAGCAATGAACCATAGGATTTCGACCGGAATACCCGGCACTTTGGGCGCACCGCTTTTGAATGTATCGATTATTCCGCTCTCAGCCAGCCAAGTGAAAAGGCTGCCAAAGGCCTCGCCCGAGAAGAATGGTGCTAGCCAATCGTTTTCAACTGTATCACGAACGCCGCGCAACTGAGTTGAACCTCCGGTCGCCATTTTGAGACCGACAAGGGACAATCCACGTAGTATAAAAAGAAACGCCAACGTCACGATAAATGAGGGCAAACCTGACCGTATCACGATGTTGCCGTTAACTGCCCCGACCAAAGCGGCAAACACGAAAGTCATTGGGATCGCCGCGATAAGCGGCAGCTGCCAGGTTACTACGCAGACCCCAAAGAACAGGCCGGAAAACGCTACCATCGATCCGATCGACAGGTCGAACTCGCCTCCGATCATCAACAACGCCGCGCCGATGGCAAGAATGCCCAGTTGCGCCGCAGGTGTCATAAAGTTCATGACCCCGGCCAAAGTGAACATGGATTCATCCGCTGTAATAGCGAAAAAGATGAAGACCAGAACAACGCCGGCCATGGCACCGAGTTCAGGGCGCTTCATTAGCTTGGTCAAGAACGGCTCTTTCTTGACTCTTTCGTCGGCTACAACTTGCGCTGACTGGCTCATGTTTTCCTCCCAATCCAAATGAAACGGCGCAAGCAGCGCCGTTTCAGTGCTTTTTGTCCTCGTTTTAACGGATGCCCTGCGCAGACAGATCGATGACCTGGGCGGCCTTTTCCTGTGTCACAAGGTTCGGGCCAGAGGGAACATTTCCACCCGGCATCAAGCCGTATTTAGCGTGAAGACCCATGAAGTTAACCGACAGGTAGCCTTGCAGGTATTGCTGCTGGTCAATGGCGAAAGCAGCGTCACCGTCCGCGATAGACTGAAGAAAGTTCGCCGACAGGTCGAATGATGCCACGTTCACGTCCCGGCCCGAAGCTTTTACCGCTGCAACTGTTGGTTCACCGGCCGAGCTAGCTCCCAAAGCCATGACCGTATCAACTGCTTCGTTTGCGGCCAGCGCAGCAGACACTTTTGACTCGATTTCCGACGGATCATTCGAAGTTGGCAGCACTTCGACGTTGCCGCCAAAGCCCTCGGCAAACCCTGCGCAACGCAAATCCAATGCAACATTGCCGACTTCGTGGTTCACACAGATGGCGGTCGAGCCGCCCATAGAGGCCAGCTTTTCACCCGCGGCTTTACCCGCGTCAAATTCGTCCTGGCCCACGTGCAGCAATGCACCCAGTTCTTTTGAGACGTCCGAACCAGAGTTGATCGAAATTACCGGAATTCCTGCAGCTACGGCGCGTTCGATCGACGGACCAAGCGCGTCTGCGTCCGGGATCGAAACGATCAGCCCATCCGGCTCTTGGTTAACAGCGGCATCGATGAGCTGCGACATGGCAACCATATCAAACGTTTCTGGTGCGCGATATTCAACGTTTACACCAACGTCTTTGCCGGCCTGCTCCACACCGTTTTTCACAACATTCCAGAACGCGTCGTTGGCCTGGCCGTGCGATACGACCACGATTTCCTGCGCGAAGGCCGGCGTTGCGAGCGCCAAGGCACCTGCAGCTAACGCACCTTTAACAAACTTGTTCATTTGGTTTCCTCCCATTGGGACAAGTCATCTTCGTTTAGGGCTTCAACCCCATGCATTCGGCCAGGCCGAATCTCAAACGCCGACATGTGTCGGCACAACATCAGTTTCCGTAATTCAAACTATTTTGCAACCGGTTTCAAAATTTCTTTCATTTCAACTGGCATTCTTTTCTCATTCGACAAGGTCGCGGCCTCGGCCATAGCAAGCGCAGCCACCCCATCCTCCATAGTAACAGGAACCTCCGATCCAGCGAGGATCGCGTCGACAAATGCCTCCCATTCGGCGGCATAAGCCTGCATGTAACGTTCGAGGAAAAAATAGGTCGGCTTCGCTCCTGTCACTCCGTACTCAGTCGACTTAATCACAGTGTTTTCCAACATGTTTTGAGCTTGCAAAAGACCTTTTGCGCCCAAAAGCTCGACCCGCTGGTCATAGCCATAAACCGCCCTTCGAGAGTTTCTAATAACCGCTATCCGGCCGTCCGCGTAAGTCATTGTGACGATTGCAGTGTCGACATCACCGGCCGCAGCAATCTCGCTATCTACAACGGATGTCCCGACTGCGGAAATAGAAGTTGGTAAACCGCCCATGATATAGTTTGCCATATCGAAGTCGTGGATCATCATGTCACGAAACAACCCACCAGAGACTTTTATGTAACTCACGGGCGGTGGGGCAGGATCGAAGGATGTAATCGACAGCATTTCCGAAGCACCAATTTCGCCCGCGTCAGACGCCGCCTTCAACGCAGCAAAATTCTGGTCAAACCGGCGGTTAAAGCCAATCATCACTGGCACCGCGTTGCGGGCGGCGGCTGCTTGGCATTGCTGCGCGCGGGTCAAGCTCAGATCAACTGGCTTTTCGCATAATACGGCTTTTCCCGCTGCCGTGGCCGCTTCGATTAAATCTGAATGTGTATCCGTAGGCGTCGCGATCAGAACGGCATCAATCGACGGGTCCTCAATAATTTCTTCGGAACTTTGAACTTTGGCATTGAATTCTTCCGCCAAGTTTTGGGCACTCTTTGGATAAGCGTCTGATACAGAACACAATTCACTTTTCGTATGAGCCGAAATGGCACTTGCGTGGACCTTTCCAATCCGACCTGCGCCAAGAAGTCCGATTCTGAGCATTGCCACCTCCCGCACCTACTTTGATCGCGAACATGATCAAAATTGCAACCGGTTGCAAGAAAAATTTCAACTTTGGCCCCTGGGGATTTCCGTCCACCTCCGAACCTTTTGTCCCGGCTCCAAGGTAGATCGCGACGTTATTCAGCACGGTGATTTCTAAAAAGATCTTTTCAAGAACTGTTTGAGTGACTGAATTCTAATTGACGAGAGGACCTTACACGCGCGAGATTATGTCGAGAGTTTCGAAAATCAGAATGTAGGAATTTATGCGCCTTTTCCTGTTCTTTCTAGTTCCAGCTCTCTTTGTGGTCCTGATTGCGTTTCTTATTCTTGGTCTCAAACCACCCACCAGCATTCGCCTGGCCGCAGGAATAGATGGCGGGGGGTACTGGCAGATCGCTCAACTTTACAAGGCCGAACTCGCTCGCGATGGGATTGAAGTTGAGGTAATACAGACAGAGGGTTCTCTTGAGAACATCAGCAAACTGGTATCCGGCGGTGCAGACATAGCATTTGTCCAGGGTGGCATCGATATTCCGCAGGATGTCGGTTTGCAGTCAGTCGGCGCCATGTTCCCAGAGCCATTGGTAATCTTCAAAAGCAAGTTTGGCGTGATTGGGTCCAACCCAGGAGAGTGGTCGGAACTCCGGTTAGCCGCCGGGTCCGAAGAGTCGGGAACCCGTGCTGCAGCGATTGCACTTATCAAGGCAGCTGGACTGCAGAATGTTGGAATAAAGTTGATCGATGCAAGCGGAACTGCGGCATTGAACGCTTTATACAACAACCTCGCAGACGCAGCGTTATTTGTTACACCATTGGACTCTCCTTACCTTATGGAAGCAATATTCGACCCAGAAGTGATATTCGTTCCAATGGCCCTCGTAGACGCTATTGCGCTGAAATTTCCGGGCGCACGCTCGGTGACAGTGCCTGCGGGTTCGATTACTTTGGATCCCCCGCGCCCGCCTGAGGACGTAAAAATTCTTACGTTAACAGCGTCAATGATTGCAACGGCCGACCTGCATCCTGCGGCGGCTGATAGACTGGCAAATGCTGCGCTAAAAATCCATGGTGAGCGCAGCATACTGCAAGATCCACGAGAGTATCCAAACACAGATTCTCCACCCGTGCCGCTGAATAAGGTGGCCAGCGAGCTTATCACGTCAGGGTCAAACGTTTTGCACAACTACCTGCCTTATTGGATCGCGGCTCAGTTTGGCAGGGTATTGCTTTTGCTCTTGCCACTGTTGTTTCTGGCACCACTTTTGCGGGTCATTCCGTCAGGCTATGTTTGGTTTCAAAAGAGACGTGTTTGGCGATTTTATCAGCGGATCGCGGCGCTCGAACAAGAGCTTAGCGAGGCCACTACAGCGGAGGAAGTCAATGCTGTTGCCAACAACATCGAAGAGTTGGACATGAACCTCGCGACTTTGAAACTGCCGCTGGCCTATCGTCAGGGTGCCTATGATGCACGATTGCATATTGACTTAATTCGGCAGGAAATTCTGCGTCGTAGAGCAGTGCAGGTCCAAGCTCAATAGCGCAATTGTTTGATAGCAGATCTACGGAGGTTGAACCTGCCTCTGGCGCTGCAAAATCGAACTGAGCTTTTGCCTAAAGCAAGCAAAATGATACTATGGTGAGAGCAAATTTGATAACTGTTTTGCTCCGTCTTGTAAGACGGGCAAAAATTGCTTCAAGCTGTTCAAATCATGCCGCTGGGTGGGCGCGTGAACAGACAAAGTGGCGACAAGCCTTTCATTTCCCTCAAGAACTGGGACGGCGACGGCCGCCATTCCCTGCATGAATTCTTCTTCGTCAGTTGAATACTTTCTATCCGAGATATTACTTATTTCTTTACGAAGAGCATTTGGATCTGTCAGAGTCTTGATGGTCAACTGCTGCAACTTGCGCGCGGACAGGTAACCGTTAAGTGTCCGCTGGCGTAGGGTGGATAAATACATCTTTCCGCTGGCAGTGCAGTGGAACGGAACCCGAGACCCAATAGGCAGTTGAATACGCAACGGCCACTTGGTTTCGACCCGATCAAGATAAATCATGCCCTCGCGATCAGGTATGGCGAGGTTGCACGTCTCTCCGATTTCGTCCGCTATCCCTCGCAGTATTGCGAGCCGCGCTGTTCGCAAATGCTCTGATGAGACCGTATTTACCGAGAGCTGGCGCAGTCTAGGTCCCGGACCATATGTGCGGCCATCCAGATCTCGCTGCAAAAAGCCTTCTGCCTCGGCTGTTTGCAACAATCGATGCACTGTTGGCTTCGCCAGACCCAGTGTTTCAATCAGGTCTGACGGTTTGACTGCGACCCCACGCTTTGCGACCTCTTCCAAGATAAGTAACAAACGCAGGTTGGTCGGTATCTGGGTTTCCTTCTGAAGCGTAGTCGTCTCAGTCATCAGCCTACAGTCTGGTTTTTTTGGCGGTTCAATCTATTCTCTACAGGATCCGCCTCAAACAGAAATTTCGCATATTTACCCATGGCTTATATTATCGATTGGGCAAAAGTAGAAGGGCGATATCCGGTGTCAGAGCTACAAGGAGCCACACCGAGATCAATGCGATCAAGTAGTAGAACGTGTATCTCAATAGCCGGAAATAGGGCACTCCGGTCACGCCTGAGGCAACGTACAAGTTAAGGCCATACGGCGGCGTTATGAAGCCGATTGAAGCGCCAACAAGAAATATTACCGCGAAGTGGATTGGATCGACACCAACGCTTGCTGCAATCGGCGCGAGAATTGGTGCTAGGATGATCGTAACCGGCAGGGACTCCAGTACCATGCCAGAAACAAAGACGATAGCCATGGCTGCGAACAGAACAGGATAGTATCCGCCCATCGACGTCAGGAAGTCTGTTATTACCGCCTGCGCCCCCAACAACGAAAGTATCTGCTGCATCACAACCGAAATCGCAATAAGCGGTGCCAAAACCCCGGTAATTTGGGCCGAACGCATGGTGATGCTGGGAATTTCTCTAAGGGTGAATCCCTCCACGACCAACATCTCGGCATAGGATTTCTCGGACCAATCCTTGTTCATATTCAACTTCAACACGCGACTTGCGATCCAGCTTAGGAGTCCGGCAATGATACAGAAACCGACGGTTACTCCGGCTGCTTCGGTCGGTGAAAACTTGCCCGTGTAAATACCCCAAAGCACAAGCCCAATAGCAAAGAAACCAAGCCATGCACCGAACGCTGTTTTCAAAACCCGGTTCAGTTGCAATTGGATCAGGTGGCCCCAGCCATTAGCACGGCAAACAAGCCAGCAGGCAACCTGCATACCGATCACCATTAGCGCGCCGGGCAGGATACCAGCCACAAAAAGGTCCGAGATCGGAAGGTTCAGAAGGAAGCCATAAACGATAAAGATAATCGACGGAGGGATGATGATCCCAACCGTGCCGCCGGCCGCCGCTGTTGCGGCAGAAAAGCGTTCGTCGTACCCACCTTTAACCATCTCGGGGTGCAGCATTGAACCGATGGTTGCCGTAGTGGCTGAGTTCGAACCCGAAATCGCGGCGAAAAGGCCGCATGCACCCAGCGAAGCCATGGCAAGCCCGCCACGCACCCATCCAAGGCAAGCGTATGCGTAATCTGATAGCCTTCGCGCAATACCCGACTTGTTGATCAAGTCGCCTGTAAGAATGAACAATGGCATCGCGAGCAAGGCAAAGCCCTTGTTAAATACGTTTAGAAGCTCGGCTCCCATATTGTCGAGCGTCAGGCCTAGAACGAAAGAACAGCCTACAATCCAGGACGCGATGACCAAAAAAACCGGTACACCCAACATAAAAAGAAAGGTGACGCCGACCGAGATCAGGGTGATTATTGTTCCGTCGGTCATTAATCACCTCCTCCGATAACGGATTGCTTGATAAGTTCGTTACCTTCACGGTAGTTCTCAAGATCTTCCAGAAAGTTTTCAACCACGCGGCCAGCCATCAGCACAAAAGCGAGAGGTGCCGTTATTAGGAACCACCATTGCATTGTATTGTCGGTGCCAAGAACGATTTGGAAATTTGACGCCGAAAGCGCCACAGCCCGAGCCGTCGTCACAATCACAATAATTGCAAAAGTCATCCACAAAACGTTGTCGAGGCAGAGACAAAGGAGTTGACCCTTGCGGCTCATCCGACTGCGGAACTCTGAAAAACTGAGGTGAGAGCGAAGACGCACATTATAGGTTGCACCAAACCAAGCCATGACCATGAACAACAATGGTGGGATCGTCGTCGACCAAGGCTGCTGATTGGAAAAGATGAACCGGTCAACCACGCCCCAGAAAATTATTAACGCAATGGCAAGATAGCTGATCACCATGAAACTACGTTCCAAATGGCGGTCCAGAAGTGGCACGCGCTTATAAATCATCGCTATGGCCCAACCTCCGCCGATTGCTACGATGAACCCGAGTATCCAAGTTGCATCGCTTTTCAGAGCATTTCGAATGCCAAAGGCATCGCCTGCAAGTAAGGCCGAAAAAATCGCGCCAATGTCAGCAAGAATTGACATGTATACCCTCCCGTCAGTCTCGGCCCTTCAGCCACTCGCGGCAAAAAAGCCAGCCCTTTGAAAGGGCTGGCTCGATGCTAGACTAACAATCTTAACCTTTCCACCAACGACGCGGCTCGACATTTTCCGCGAGAGTATGCGGGTTGGTTCGTACCTCGTCATAGATTTCCTGATAGGTATCGATGCCGCCGGCCCAACTGTTGATCCGTTCACGCCACTCTTCCCATAGCTGTGGCTGGAACTCGGGGGAACACATTTCTTCCGCCTTTTTGATCTCGGCATCAGACAATGCGGCGACGCGCACGTTATTCTTGGCGAAGATCGTGTCGGGGCCTTGATGCGGGTGCGAGAAGCCAACGGTGTTGACCAGAGCTGCCTCATTTGCTGCTTGCACGTGCACCTGCGTCAGATAAGAAGACTCCATCACAGCGTCCTGCAATTCGCCACCAAGACTGTCGAATGTCGATGCCGACATAGCAGTATGCTCAGTACCGCAGAAAAAGCGCAGATCGACACATTGCGAAACCACTGGCGACATATTGGCGTAGGCCACAGCCGATGCCCATGTCTCTGCGCCGTCGATTAGCCCTTGTTTCAAACCGTCAAGGGTTTCTTCCCAAGCGACCGGAACAGGGTTCAAGTCCAGTGCCTGCATCGCGATGCGACCAAGCTGAGTACCGGTGACGCGGTTCTTGGTGCCAGCTAACTGCTCGACGGAGGTCACAGTGTCTTTGTCTTCCCACGCAAGGCCAAGCTGGATGCCGCGGAGTTCCGCGTGGGTGAAGAGGAACTTCAGCCCGTGCATCTTCTCAAAAGGATCGCGCAGGATGGTCTGCGAGGCAGGCGAATACATGAAGTGATACTGATCGGCACGCGAACGGAACATATAGGCATAGTCAAGCACGTTCAGATAGGGTGCGCCTCCTGCCGAGTTTTGTGTCGATGCCGCGTAGATATCGACGATCCCTTGCTGTGTTTTTTCGACACAGGAAAGCTGACCGCAAATCTGGTTGTTGCCGATGAATTCGACACGGATCTCGCCATCGGTGCGTTCTTCCAGGTCGCGCACAAACTCAAGACAGCCGGCTCGTTCAATAAGAAGGTTGTCTTGATTGAAGCCTGCCGCGCCAAACTTCAGATTAAACTTGGGTTCTTTCGAATACCGGCGATTGTACTGCGATTCAGCTGCTTGCGCCAGGTTGGCGGCCGTCATTGCGCCGCCCAAAGTACCTGCAGCCAAGAGTGTTGAACTCATGCCATAGGTACCTGCAATCTTGAAGAAATCTCGACGCGAGACCCCTTTCACACGGTCAAATATTCCCATTGGTTCCTCCCATTTCCCAATTATTGAGACGTATTGTATCAAAAAAGGCTAGTATAGTTCCGGCAATTTGCCTAGAGTTTTTTTCAACGACCTTGGGAGGAGACGGTTATGGAGGTGGATTATGCAGTCGTCGGAGCGGGCTCTTCGGGCTGCGTCGTTGCGAATCGCCTGAGTGCTGACCCCAACACAACCGTCGCCTTGTTGGAGGCTGGAGGACCAGACACAAACCCATGGATTCACATTCCCGTCGGGTATTTCAAGACGATGCACAACCCATCCGTGGATTGGTGCTATCGTACCGAACCCGACCCCGGCCTGAATGGCCGGTCAATTGACTGGCCTAGAGGAAAAGTTCTGGGCGGTTCATCATCGCTGAATGGTCTTCTTTATGTACGCGGTCAGAAAGAGGATTATGACCGCTGGCGACAAATGGGAAATGTTGGCTGGGGATGGGACGACGTACTTCCTCTATTTAAACGCAGCGAAGACCAAGAGCGCGGTGAAGACGACTACCATGGCGTCGGCGGACCCTTGTCCGTATCTAACATGCGCATACAGCGACCGATCTGTGACGCATGGGTGGCGGCTGCTCAATCCGCTGGGTACCCATTCAATCCTGATTACAATGGGGCCAATCAAGAAGGCGTCGGTTATTTCCAATTGACAACGCGGAATGGTCGTCGGTGTAGCGCTGCTGTCGCCTACCTCAAGCCAATTCGAAATCGGCAAAACCTAAAGATAATCACACACGCATTGGTGACGCGCGCCCAACTGGACGGAAAGCAAGCAACGGGCTTAATTTACAGAGACCGCTCAGGTGAACAGAAAACGATCAAGGTTCGCCGCGAAATCATTTTGTCCGGAGGCGCGATAAACTCTCCGCAAATTCTGATGCTATCAGGTATCGGGGATCCCGATCATTTGAAAGAAAACGGAATTGAGCCTCTCCATGCGCTGCCCAGTGTGGGAAAAGGCCTTCAAGACCATTTGCAGGCGCGACTTGTTTTCAAGTGCAACGAGCCTACGTTGAACGACGAGGTTCGCAGCCTGTTCAACCAAGCAAGAATTGCAATGAAATACGCGCTGTTTCGCGCCGGTCCAATGACGATGGCGGCTAGCCTGGCAACTGGGTTCCTTAAAACCCGAACAGAGCTTGATACACCTGACATTCAATTCCACGTTCAACCTTGGTCTGCTGACAGCCCCGGAGAAGGCGTGCATCCATTCTCTGCTTTCACGATGTCCGTATGCCAGCTTCGACCTGAAAGCCGTGGCGAGTTGCGTCTGGATGGTCCCGACCCTTCTCAATACGTAAAAATACACCCGAATTACTTATCTACTGAAACAGATTGCAGAACTATTGTTGACGGAGTGAATATCGCGCGGAACATCGCGCGACATAACCCACTGGCCTCAAAAATTTCTGAAGAGTTCAGGCCAAGCTCAGAGTTGTCAAGTGATGATTACAAGGGAACTCTGGATTGGGCCCGATCAAATTCAGTTTCAATATACCACCCCACCGGAACATGCGCGATGGGCACATCGAAAAACTCCGTGGTTGACCCAACACTCAAAGTAAACGGGATTGGAAATCTTAGGGTGGCTGATTGTTCAATAATGCCCGAGATTGTCAGCGGAAATACAAATGCCCCAGCAATAATGATCGGTGAAAAAGCTAGCGAGATTTTGCGCGTAGACGCGTGATCCCTGCAGCTTGCACAGAATAAACAGCGTTTTAATTTGATACTAAGAAGATTTAGCTCCTCAAAAAACCGATTGTGAGGCCTCGTCGAATTGCCACGACCGCTTTTTCTGCCGCAATCGCTGTGACTAAAAAATCCTGAGAAACAACCACCTGAAAAAAATCACAAACTAAACCGCGCAGACCAAGGCAATAACCCAAAAACACACAACGCAATGTTGAGTTTTAACAACTGATAGATAACAGCTCGAACCTTTTTGCGCTCAAAGACATTGCCCTTGCCCCACTCCCCGCAAATTTCATAGTGCTTCACGCTTATTCAAACAAAGACGCCGCAACCATGATGCGTCTCTGCTGCAAGTCCGAACCTTGCCAAGATCTTAGCTGCAAGCTCAGGTGGTATTCTGCGCTAATTTGCCATCCCATTCTTCAGTGGAAATCTTGGGCTCAGGGGGATCCGCAATATACGAAGGTGTCATTATTTGTGTACTGTTCTCGTTGAAGACATTGACAATATTCTCGTGCAAATCCGACAGAATTTTAGGAAGACTTGATCCACGTGACGTATAGGCATTGATTTCGTAGTTGATGGCATAGTCGGCCAACTGGGTCCAAAGCACAAAAGGTTCCGGTGTTTTTCGCAATCCTTGGGTGCGACGGGCAGCTTCTATCAACATTGCTTGAATTTTTTTTGGCGGTTCTTCGTACCCGATCCCTACCGTCGTATGAACAAGGATTCCTCGACCGTCGACTTTGCGCGAATAGTTTACAACTTCGGAGTTCAACAACTGAGCATTTGGAATACTGATCATTTCGTTCTTTATCGACTTGATAAGCGTTTCCATAAGTTTGATTTCGGTTACATCCCCCACTTTGTCCCCTACCCGAATTCGGTCACCGATATTGGTGCTTCGACGATAAATGACAAACAATCCGGCCATCATGTTGGAAACAACAGTATTGGACCCTAAAGAAACCATTATTCCAGCGAGAATAGTCAGGCCCTGAAAAGCCCGGGAATCCGAGCCGGGGATATATGGGTAAGCAAACACAACCGCGATAACGATAACCAAAGCCCGGCAAAGCATGTTCGTTGGAGCGATCCAGTGCGCTTCAAAGTCCTTTATTTGGAACGCACCGTTTTCCAAGTTTTCAAAGAACAGATCAAGGCCGCGGATAACAAACCTAGTTACCGCTGCAATTATCGCCAGCATAATAAGATTGGGTAAGTAGCCCACCACAGCCAGCACAATTCCAATCAGCGGTTCGCTCACATATTTAAGCAAAACTTGCGCAATGGCCTGCGTTTCCGCGAACGACAACAGGACCAGGGACAGGTAATAATAGAAAAAGAACAGAAAAAGCACCCACATTACCGTGTGGATTGCATACACTATGATTGAGGCGATAGCCCGGCTTCGCAGAAGGGATTTGGTTGCCTCTTCTACAGTTTCCACCCTTTTTTCCAGCTGTTTGCGGATGTAACTCAGAAACTTCTTTCGTTTTGTAAAAAAGAAATATGACACAAGCCCGAATATTGCTGTCCACGCGACCGCAGCCAAAGCGCTGTCAACTCGTCCTTCACTGGATCGAGCATCACGGTACTGTAAAATAGCGACTTCGATGGCTTCCGCCTGCAATCCAGCCAGAACCTCAATATCCATCTGCTCATGGTCGGCATCCGCTTGAGTGGTGATGGTGACCATCTGACCGTCGGCACGAATGAGTTGTCCAAATTCAGCTTCTGAAACTTGGATATTGACCGTCGCGCTTTCTGATTTTTCCGCGACCTGAGTGATCCTTTCCTCAATTTTCTCGGCACGCTCAGTGGCCGGCAACGCACTAGATCCGCGCACAACAAACAGTTCTTCCCCGTCCACAGTTACCGGTGCGATAAATTCGGGATCGTCGCGTTCTGGTTGCGGTTGCAGAATTTCTTCGGTTTGGGCCAGCACAACGTTGCTGGCAAACAGAAGCAGCGTGAAACAAACTAAAAGCGCTCTCATGACTTCAATCCTTCTGCCGGGATCAGATGAACATCGCGCTGCGGGAACGGAATCGATATCCCTTCTTCGTCAAACCGTTCCTTTGCCTGACCTGTTATGTCCCAATACACCGTCCAATAGTCGTCTGACTTGGACCATGGCCGGCAAAAAATATTAACGGAGTTATCGCCCAATTCTCCGACAAAGACTTCTGGTTCCGGCGAACGAAGGCACAAATCGTGCTGCGAGACCAATTCTTTCAAAACATCGATTGCATGAGCGGCGTTGTCGGAATACGCGATGCCAAATACCATATCGACACGGCGCTCTTCTGATGCGCTTACGTTGGTAATTACGTCGCCCCAAATCTTACTGTTTGGCACAATGATAATCTGGTTGTCGAAGGTGCGGATTTTCGTCGAAACCACAGACA